>JAWXAV010000081.1:0-34345 GCA_034439695.1 Bythopirellula sp.
AACACGTACTTAATAAATTCACTCTGCACGGGATCGAGTTCTTGCTGGGGATCGTGCTTCACCACCAATTGCAATCGTCGCACGAGGGGGTACAAGCCTTGGTCCGCTTCGGGGGAGTCGATGGCCACAAACTTTTGTCCCTCAACAAGCGCGAGCGGTACGGATTTCACGTCGCCGGTGGCGTAGGACATTCCGCCAAACCCGATCGCCCCCGCGTCCTTGGCGACGGCTTCGACAATTTCGATGTTCGATTTGTGCGAAACGACATCCTCACGCAGCGGGCTGCCGAGCATCACGGCTTCTTGCAGAAACACTTGCGAGCCGGTGTCGAACGTGCGGCCGTGGAAATTGATGGGGAGCTTGGCCCATTTGCCCGTGAGGCCCACTTGGCCCCAAGTGCGGCAAGGTTCCTTCGCGCCCCGCTTGCACTGCGTGCCCATGATCGCGTCGAGTTGGGCAATTGTCAGGCCCTTGATGGGGTTCTGCTTGTTGACGTAAATCGCCGTGCGTTCCAGGCAAGGGGTGAGCACGGTGGGGGGATAACCCAGTTTTTCTTGAAACGCCTTGGTTTCTGCCTCGGAGATCGTGCGGCTCAAAAGGCCGATGTTGGTTTCACCCGCTTGCACGGCATCCACCGCATCGCGTGAACCGTTCACGTCGACCGTGATCTTCACGTCGGGATAGAACGTCGTAAAACTGTTGATCCAGACCGTCGCGACATGCGACATGGTGTTCGAGCCGCCGAGTTTTAACTCGCCGGCAAGCTTTTCCACGGGGCGATAGTAGGGGAGATTGGGGTCCAACAGCGGCACCGCGGCGGGAGAAGCCGCGCCGCAAGTGGTCGCAAGCAGGGAAAAAACGCCTAAGAACATCGCGTAAGTACGCATGTGCTGACTCCTCAAATGCCGCGGAAAATATCAGACCTGGGTCGACGAGTTATGTTCGATTCGCGGAATTGAGTAAAGACGAGAATCGGGGGTGCTAGCGTGAACTAGCCCCAGGCGCGAGCCTCGGGAAGACCCCCAGCTTGCGCTGGGGGCTATTCTTGATCTTAAAGAGTGGGGCGCACGAGGATGCGACCGTAGTTTTGGCCGGCGAGCATTGTGGCCACTTCTTGCGGTACTGCCGAGAGGGTGACTTCACGAGCGAGGGGCTCCAGCTTGTCGGAGACGTTCCATTCGCCCGACAGCTTCTTCCAAATTTCCATGCGTGGTTCGCGGGGGCATTTGGCGGAGTCGATCCCGGCAAGGGTGACGCCACGCAGGATCAACGGGTAGACGGTGAGCGGCAATTCAGTTCCCCCCACCAGTCCGCAAGCCGTCACGCAGCCTCGATAATCGGTGGAACGCATGATCGTGGCCAGTGTCTTGCCCCCGACGGTATCGACCGCGGCAGACCAACGGGCAGGGAGGAGCGGCGTGTCGCTGCTGTCATCGACTTCGCCGCGTGGAATCACGCGTGCAGCGCCGAGTTGTTTGAGCATCTCGGCTTGCGCGGGTTTGCCGCTCACGGCAACGACGGTGTAGCCCAGCTTGGCGAGAATCGCGATGGCGATGCTGCCGACCCCGCCGCTGGCACCGGTGACGACAACTTCGCCCTGCGCGGGCTGGATGCCATGTTTCACAATGGCCAGCACGCACTGGGCCGCGGTGAAGCCGGCCGTGCCGTAGGTCATCGCTTGTTTGGTGGATAACGAAGTTGGCAAGGGCACAACCCAGTCGGCGGGCACGCGGACGCATTGGGAGTAGCCGCCCCAAGCCGGAGCGCCCAATTCGTATCCCGTGACAAGCACGGCATCGCCCACGGCAAATCGTGAGTCCGAGGATTCGCGCACGGTCCCCGCGCAATCAATCCCGGGAATGTGAGGCAGCTTACGGACCACGCCGGGATGCGCTTGGCAGGCGAGGGCGTCTTTGTAATTGATCGAGGAATATTCAACGTCGATCACCACATCGCCAGGGGGGAGATCGGCAAGCGTGATTTGCTCGACGGCGACGGCGACATCGTTTCCCACCGCGCGGCGAACCATCAAGCAGGGGAAACTTTCTTGAAATGGCATGGCAACAGTTTTTATTTAGCCGCGGAGCTTGCTCCGCGATTCGTGATTGAGAGCATCCCGCTGCAAGCAGCGGGGATAAATAAGTTGGTTTATTTACTTGATAATTGAATCGGCAACTGGTCGATTTTGGCGGCGAGGATAAAATCGTTTTCCGAGAGGCCACCGATGGCGTGGGTCCACAATTCGACCGACACGTTGCGATAACCTTCGATGTGCAAGTCGGGATGGTGGCCGTCTTCCTCGGCGATAAGCGCACAGCGATTGAAAAACTCCATGCCCGTCATGAAGTTTTTCGCCTTCCAATCCTTGCGAATCCGCTGGCCGTCGTGAGTAAGATACCAACCCGGCAGATTCGTGAGTTGTTGCTGAGCCACATCGAGCGGGCAGGGATCAACGCCCCCTTCGCAGGGGAGGCATTTTTTGCCAACGAGTTCAGCGGCTGATTGGGCTTGCATGATGGTTCTCCCGCAAGTGTGGAACGAGTGATTCGTCAGCGGGCATTATCAACTTTCGGGCGGACGCAAGTCAATTCTCTGTCAGCCAGCGAAGCGCAGCCCTTGTGGAGAAACTGCTGGAAACATAGGCTGATTTTCATGAACACCGCCCTCGAAGAACAGCTTGCTTTCCAGCAGCGTCAACTCGATCAACTCAACGCGGTCGTTCTCGAACAACAGGCCGAGCTGGAGCGACTGCGGCGCGAGGTGGCTGGTCTCACCGAGGTGCTGCGCGGTGTGGTCGAAAGCAGCGGAACCGACTTGCCTCACGAGAAACCACCGCATTACTAAGATTTAACACGGCTCTTCAAGAAAATTTTGAACCGCCAAGGTCGCGTAGATCGCCAAGACTTTTACAAACCACGAATCTAACGAATAACACGAATAAATTTTATTCGTGCTATTCGTGTCGATTCGTGGTAAAAGTTCTTCCTTGGCGGTCAAATATTCGACTTCGCCGTGGCTATTTCTTCCTGACCAAGCAACTCGATTATTCTTCCCCCGGGTGATAACTCCGCTTCGCACCGGCTAGCACGTCTTGCTTCGTGAATAGCTCCGGCTTCATTCGCCGCTCCGAGAGCAACTCGGCTTGATCGAAATAATGGGGCGAAGCAGGACCGCCGCTGGTGCCGAAGGGAACAAGGCTCGCGCCGCGGACGCCGTCGGGCTTGAATTCCCAGGCGGCGAGGTACGACGTGCCGACGATGCCGTAGCGTTTGCGTTGCGAAATCACAAACGGGATTTGCAAACTGGGGGTGTGATAGTTCGTAAAGATCACGCCCATCGGTCCGTGCCCGCCGAGTGACATGAGGCTCGGCGCATCGTCCTGGAAGCGGGCGTCGGTAAGATCGGCCAGATTGTGTAAGCGCTGGGTGCGGTAGACCTCGGCGTAGGGCACTTGCCATGTGCCGTGCATGTTCTGCAAGCGTTCAGCGGCACGGATAAGCGCGGCAAGTTGCTCGGCGGGCTTGTCGCGGTAGCGTTCGCGCAAGTTTTCGCCAGGGTACTTCGTGCCATAAAGATGTTCATACCACTCGTGACAGAGCGTGGCGGCAGTGGAGTCAGGTGTGATCCGCGCGTCCCAAGCCAGCAAATGGTCGAGATACGGCCGTACCTCGGCGGCGAGTTCGGGGTTGTCGTTGGTGAGTTGTTGAAAATCGAGGGCGTATTTGGGGAGTTCATGCCGTGCCCAGTAAACCTCGGTATCAAAGGGGGCTTGCTGCCAAGCGTCGAACGTGACGGCGGACATGCCGCGCAAGATTTCCAGCGATCGCAGCGACCTGCGCGTCTGCCGGTCAGCATCGCCGACCATATACGCGGGGAAACTTTCGCGCGAGGGATTCTCGCCGTCAGTCACGACGAAGGGTGTCGAGTTGCAATTTTGCAGGAACCCTGCCGCAGGGTTGAGCACTTGCGGAAGTTCATCAAGGCCATGAATTCCCAGCCATTCGGTGGCGAGGTCATTGCCCTCGACCGGCTGCGACCAATCGAACTTGGGATTACGTCGGGGAATGCGGCCCGTGTAGACGAACCAACTGTTGCCGTCGCAGTCGGCGTAGAGCACGTTCATGTAGAGAATCTGCATGTTGGCGAGCGCGCCGCGAAAGTCGGCTAAATTGCGCGACTTAATCATTTGCAGCGACTGCCGCAGCGGGACAGCCTCGAACAAACCGCTGATCCGCGCGGCCAGCATCGTTTTTTCGCCGGTGGGTAGTTCCTTCTCGAGCGCGACAATCGGCCCGTGATGTGTCTTGCGAAACGTGAAGGGCCTGGTTTCGATGCCGCGCGACTTGCGGATGCGGATTGTGTCGTGCCATTCTTCGGCCTGCTTCCAATCGCCGTCGTATTCGTAAGCAAGTGGTTCGTCGAGCTTGGAGAAACGCAAACGCCAGGTGTCGGCGATGTCGGGTTGATTGGTCACGAGCGTCCAACCGAGCCGATCATTGTGACCAAGGGCCAGCACGGGGCTGCCGTAGAATCCAGCACCTGTAAAGTTCCATGAGTCCCCCGCGGTTTTAGCTTCGCAGATGAGATGGGCTTCGAGCATTTGAGCGAAGCCAAACCAAGGCATGTGGGGATTGGCAAGTAGCATGGGGCTACCGGACTGCGTACGCCGACCACCGAGAACCCAACCGTTCGAGCCGGTGGCCGCATAAATCTGCGGATTGCGGCGGGGGAGAAAATCGCTGTTCAAACCGGTGAAGCGAAAACTCAATTCCAACGCGATGTGCCGATAGTGGGCCAAAACATGCCACGGTTCAAATCGCTTGATGAGCCGGGGCCGGACTTCGGGGTGCTTAGCCAAGTAGTGGTTGATCCCCGCGACGAACGCCGTGTAGAGCCGCTGCGAGAGAACATCGAGCGCGGCGAAATCGCGCTGGCTGGTGCTGACGATCTCGAACGCGCGATTCAAGAGATCGGAATTGAGTCCTTTCGGCCCGACAACTTCCGAGTAGCGTCCCAGTGCGAGGATATAGGAGTCTTCCACCTGCCAGAAAAAATCTTCGGCCTGAGCATAGCCGTAACCGAAGAACACGCTTTCATCGCTGGGTCCGACAATGTGCGGCACGCCATATTTGTCGCGATGGATGGTGACTTCCCGCGCGAGGGCGGCGGGATCAATTGGTGGCTCAAGGGTTTGAGCGCTGGCGATCAAGCAGGACAACAAGATTGCGCTCGACAACACTGCTGGACAAGCCAGCAGTGGCACCCAGCGAGTAAAGAAGCGCAACGGCATGGAATAAATACCGAGTTTATTTCATGGAATATCGTCCATGATAACCGGAAACCCGTTCTGGTGCGTTTAAGATTTCATAAATGGGCTTGGTGTGCCAACGCCTGCAGCGCCTCGCCGGTCATGCGATAGCGGATCCATTCGCTTTGGGCCTCGGCTCCGAGACTTTCGTAGAAGTCAATGGCCGGCTTGTTCCAATCGAGGACCGACCATTCCAGCCGGCCGCACTGGCGATCGACCGCCACGCGGGCGACTTCGGCGAGGAGCCGCTTGCCAATGCCATGCCCCCGCAATTCTTCGCGGACGTAGATATCTTCGAGATAAATTCCCTGCCTGCCAAGGAACGTGGAATAGGTGGCAAAGAAAATCGCAAAACCCGCAGGTTCACCGTTCCATTCGGCGATCAAGACTTCCGTGCAAGAGTCGGGGCCGAAGATGGTCTCGCAGATGGTTTCCACCGTGGCCACCACTTCGTGCCGGAGTTTTTCGTAGACGGCAAGTTTGCAGATTAGCCCGAACACGAGTTCAGCGTCAGCACTGGTGGCGGGGCGGATGTGGATTGACATTGTTAGTTCCCTTCCAATTCGCCGCTAATCGCTAGCCATTCTTCTTCGAGTTTCTGCAGTTCGCCGGCAATCGTCGCGAGTTGGTGGTGGGCCGCTTGGGCTTCCGCGGTGGAAGTCAGGTTAGCGAGGTGGTTTTGCACTTCTTTTTTTTCTTCGTCGAACTTGGCGATCTTGCGCTCTACCGTGCGGAGCTTTTTTTGTAGCTCGCGTTCTTCCTTGCCACCCAGTTTGCGCGTGGCGGCGATGGTTGTCGGCACGGGGGTGCCGCGGACCGTGTGCTCCGCGCGCAAGCCGGTTTCGAGTTCCTTTTGCACGCGGTAGACGTAATCCTCAAAGCTCGACGGATAGCTGGCGACTTTGCGATCACGGACTTCAATGACTGCCGTGGCGACGCGCTGCATGAAGTAGCGGTCGTGGCTGGTGAAGATCACCGTGCCGCGATAGCGGCAGAGGGCGTCGGCGAGGGCTTCCACGGTTTCCACGTCGAGGTGGTTGCCCGGTTCGTCGAGGACGAGGACATTATGTTGCTGCAACAAGAGGCCCGCGAGCACCAGCCGGGCACGTTCGCCACCGCTGAGCACTTTGATTTTCTTCTCGATCATCTCGCCGCTGAACAAAAAACTCCCCGCGACATCTTTGATCTGCTGCATCACGGTGCCGGGCACGGCTTGGCGATACAAGTAATCTTCGACGGTTTGGTCGACGGGGAGCGTCGTGTAAACGTGCTGGGCGTAGACGCCGACTTGGCAGCCGAAGCCCCATTTCAGCGTACCAGCCAGCGGTTCAATCGAGCCGCAGACTGTGCGCAAAAAAGTCGTTTTGCCTTGGCCGTTGTCGCCGACGATGCCGACGCGCGTGCCGTGTTCGACTTCCACCTGGACCTGCGTGGCGACAAGGTTGTTGGGATAACCGATGGAAAGCTGCTCGGTGCGGAGCGCGGTTCCTTGTCGCACTTCCGACTCGGGAAAGCTGAACCGCACGGTCGCTTCCTGGCCTTGTACTTCGACCAAATGCAAGCGTTCGAGTTGTTTGGCCTTGCTGCGGGCTTGGCTAGCGGTATTGGCGTTCGCGCGATTTTTGTTGATGAAGGTTTCGAGCTGCTTGCGCTTGGAGATGGTGGCTGCGTTGACACGCAGATCGTGTTCCTTGCGTTCGGCGAGATTTTCGAGGTAAGAATCCACGTCGCCAGGGTAAAGCGTAAGTTGCCCCCGCGAAAGCTCCAAAGTTTGGTTGCAGGTGCGCTTCAAGAACGCCCGATCGTGAGAAACGACCAAGCAACCCGCGGGAAAGTTGCGCAAGAATTGTTCAAGCAACAACTGCGTGCGCAGGTCAAGGAAATTTGTTGGTTCATCGAGAATTAGCAGATTCGGATCGTGGAGCAACAGCGCCGCCAGCTTTACGCGGGTTTGCCAACCGCCGGAAAGCTGCCGCACGGGTTGGTCGAGCATGACGTCGGGGATTTGAAATTGCCAAGCAATTTCACCGCACCGCCACTCGGGCTGGCCGCTGTCGCGCATCAGGAAGCCGATAACGGTTTCCCCTTCGTGAAAGGGATCGTGTTGCCGCAGATAGCCGAGCCGCAGTTTGCGACTGCGGACCACCTCGCCCGCGTCGAGTTCTTCTTCGCCAAGCAAAATCCGGCAGAGAGTACTCTTTCCAGCCCCATTACGACCGATAAGCCCGACCTTTTGATCATCAGGGAGCGCGCAGCTTGCGCTATCAAGTAATTCTTGATGGCCGTAGCGCTTGATGGCGTTTTGTAATTGGAGAACGATGGCCATTTTAGCCGCGATGCAACGCATCGCTGGTTACCGTGGAGGGAGTTTCACCGGAATGCCGTGCGGCGCGTTGCGCCGCGGCTAGGGTGAGAATCACGCAGCATACCACACAGAGGCCAGCAAACCAATCGCCGTATCTTGTATAGAAAGTCAATGGCCGCCGCACATTCTCCAAGTCGACCAACAAAAACGTGGGTTCTTGGCGTGGGGTCACTTGGCGGATGTGGCCGAGGTGGTCAACTTGTGCCGAGAGTCCCCCATTGGCGGCGATCAACAAGGGCGTGCGCGTTTCCACGGCACGGAACACTCCGCAGGTGAGGTGCATGTCGAGTTCGCTGGAACCCCAGAACCAAGCGTCGTTGGTGAGATTCAACAGCACGTCGGGCCGGATGTTCGCCTGTTTGAGTTCAAGTAAATGCCGACGGATGAGATGCGGCACGACGGTTTCATAGCAAATGTTCGACGAGATCGCGGTGTCGGTGCCCAATTTCATCGCCGTGGACCCGGCCCCTGCGACGATGCCGCCGGTGAGTGGTGTCAGGCGGTAGAGAAAGGGAAACCAATCAGCGAGGGGAATGAATTCGCCGAACGGCACGCGGTGCATTTTGTCGTAGGTGGCGGTGATCTGGCCGGTCTTGTCGACGAGCACGGAGGAGTTGAACGCTTGGTAAGCCATACCTTCGGTTTCGCTGGGAATGATTTCGATGCGGTCGATGCCCACCAGGACCGCGCAGCCCACTTGCCGCACGAGTTCGGCGAGATCGCTTTGCGCGGCTGTCCGCGCTGATGCGTGCATTCGCTCCGGAGGGGGGGTGAAACCCTCTTGCACGCTAATCAAGGTTTGACGAAACGTGGTTTCCGGCCACACAACCAAATCAACCGCGCGGCCGTCGCGTGCCTTGGATTCGCGGACCGCATCCAGCGATAGTTGCAAGTATTCTTGCATGATTTCTTGTTGTCGCGCGGCATCAGATTTCCAATCGGCGGGGGTGTTGCCTTGGATGAGCGCAATGCGAGGGCCACGATTGCGAGCGCTGGGTTTGCGGGCTTCGAGTTGAACGGTCGAGCCGTAAACAATGGCGAAACCGAGGGCTGAGATGAGGAGTAACATAGGGAGAATTATTCGGATAGGTCGGGGACGGGGACGTCCCGGCTCGCTGATTTCAAGAAGCAGGGAAGAAATGCACGATGCAACAAGCATGATGAGAAACGTCACACCGTATTCGCCGGCAAACTCGGCGAGTTGAATCATTGCTGGCACGCGGTACTGCGTGTGGGCGAGCGAGGCCATCAAGAAGCCAGTCATCACATGGCCGCGAAGCCAATCGAGGCCGGTCCAGACGATGGGTGCGATCAAATACAACGGAATTCCATAGCGATGAAATCCGGTGCGAGAAAGCAAGACAAACAGTGGGAGATAGCCACCCAAGTAAGTAGCGAGCGCTACCCAAGCCAAATAGTTGAGGGGATGCGGCAGGCGAATCCAGTGGACTGCGAGCAGCCAGAAGATAATGCCGGCGAGCCATAATGAGGGGTAGGGCCGTTTGCCGGGCAGGGTCTCGGCACGAATCAGCATCAGCCAGGGAACGGGAGCGAACCAAGCGAGCCAAGACCAGCCCACCGGGGGCAACGCGAGAAAGCAGAGCAGACTCCCCGCGACCGCGACACGAAGTGTTGATGCGGGTAACCTGAGCTTCTCAAGAACTTCCGTGGATGGGGTTGGTAACCGCTGCATTGGCACAAACTACGGCGACTGGGCGGGTTTGAACAGGTCAGATGAGGCCAATTTTCGCAGCGGAGTTGAGGTGACCCTGTTAGCTTGTGGCGTGTGGCTTATGATTGGTTCTGGTATTTTCCCGGAGGGACGTTGCCCTCCGGCTAGAGGGATTTCGATAGCGAGTGGGTTGAATTGCTTTTCATGAGAATGGGTGCTGCTTTGCGTGATGTGATTTTCTTGTCGGCGACACTGCTGGCTTCCGTCGGTTGCTGGGAAGAAGTGCATTATATTCCGACCGAGCCAAGCAAGGCACCAGCCATCGTGGAGGAATCGACGAGGGAACCAGACGTCGTCGATGCTGAGCCACCGCTGGAAACTAACGTCGTCGAAGAAGAACCCGTTGAACCGACGACCGACGAACTTTTTGGCGGTGAAGACTCTGCTGTTGTTCCTGAAGAACCGGCCGCTGATACAACCGCTCCCGTTACGGAAGAAGTCGACGAAGCAATTGTCGAGCCGCAGCCTGAGCCAGCGGTTGAAAAAGACAGCACTGACATCTTGCGGCCTTCACGCACCGCGTTAGCCGCTTGGCGGATGAGTAGTCGCTGGAGCTTGGCTGCGGCAATTTATGCCAAGGGGCAGGGGGCGGATCGTTACAGTGATCTCTGGAAGCAAGCGAACATCGCCGCGGAAGTGGTGAATGGCAAGCTGCCGGAATTCCCTACCAGTGACGCAAGCGATCTGGAAGCGACGGTGATCGGTTTTCTGCTAGATGCGGGAACAAAGCAACTTGCTGACCCCTTGGCCGGAGAATTCGATCCACAATACGCGGCCCTTGCCGAGTTGGCCGCGAAGACCAACGTGCTGCTATTGGTGTACACACCGAAGAGCCAGCAATTGGAGCGGCTCGTGATCGAGATTCGACAAGCGGCGGAAGCATCCGGCTTGCCACCGGAGCTCTGGAGCGAATTGGTCGCGATGCTCGAACGTCGGGAACCGTTCGCCGACGTAAAGCAGCAGGTGCTCGCGATGCACACCGCCGTGGGGGATTATTTGGCGGGCAAGGGCGAGTGAACTATTTAGCCGCGGAGCTTGCTCCGCGTTCTTTCCCGCTGCAAGCAGCGGCGCTACTTGGACCAATCGTAACGATTTTGCCGAGAGTGGTCCTCCTCTAGCCACCGCACTTTTATGTTCTTCGCGCGCCAAGAAAGTATGCGCACAACCGTAACCTAGGTTTCGGTAGGTAATGTGCGCGCTTCCTTATTCTCCGTGAGGTGAGGTTATGTCTGTCCCAGAACGCAAAAAAACATATGTCGATCAGCAGGTCCAAGGGGCCTTGGTACGTCGGCTCATCCTGCACTGGCTGGGGTTCTTCGTCACGGCCTCGATTGTGACCTTTGTGCTCCAGGTGTTGAGCAATCCGCTGATTCCCTTGAGCGCGCACGTCGAGGAGCTGTGGTGGACACAAGGGCCGTTCCTGGTGGTGATGGTGTTTCTGCTACCGATGTTCGTGGTGGACACGGTCAAATTCAGCCACCGCTTTGCCGGGCCGATCTACCGCCTGCGGCAAACGATTCGCAAGATTGCCGATGGTGGCGCGCCACCCAAACTCAAATTTCGTGATTTCGATTTCTGGCAAGGCTTGGCGGAAGATTTTAACAAGATGATCGACCGACTCGCGACGCATCCGACCCCCGCCGTGGAAGAATCCGAAGAAGCAGCAAAGCTCGTTAGCAAGTAAGCGGTTCGCTTCCCTCCGAACTTAGCAGATTTGATCCACCCATGAATGGTTCACTGAAATCCCGAAACCGCCGTCCCCAGCGTGCGGGCGTGGCCGCGGCGGAGTTTGCCGTCTGCTTGCCGGTAATCGTGTTGATCGTGCTGGCCACGATTGAAGCTTGCACGATGGTGTTCCTCAAACAGTCGCTCAACATTGCGGCCTACGAAGGTGCCCGCACGGCGTTGGCTCAGAATGTTTCAAGTGTCGACGTGGTCAATGCCGCGGAACAAGTTCTGACCGAGCGCAATGTGAATGGCGGCACGGTCACCATAAGTCCTTCCAACCTTGGTGCCATCGCTCCTGGCCAGTACCTCACAGTCAGCGCGTCGGCTCCCGCGACGGGCAACTCGGTGATCCCCATCCGATTTTATCGCGGCCGGACGCTCACTGGTTCGGCCACGATGATGAAAGAATTTCAAACCTCTTCTCCTTAACGAGCACTTCCATGGTCACACGCTTTCTTAAATTGTCTCGCTCAAAGAATCACAATCATCGCCAAGGGGCGATGTTGGTGCTGATTGCGATCACGCTGCCGTTGGTGGTCATCATGGCGGCGTTCGCACTGGACGTGGCGTGGATGCAGTTGGTGCGAACCGAGCTGCGGACCGCGACCGACTCCGCTTCGCGTGCCGGTGCAAAGACGCTCTCTTTGGCGCAGAATGTTCCTGACGCTCGCACGGCGGCCAAGGAAGCGGCACGTCGCAATACCGTGGCGGGCACACCCCTGGCACTACGCGACAGCGAAATCGAATTCGGCACGGGCCGTCAATCAACCTCAACATCCCGTTTCAACTTTACGGCCGGCGGAACCTTACTGAACGCGGTCCGAGTGACGGGCAATCGCACGGCGGCCTCGCTGGATGGACCGGTGGATTTATTTTTGGGCCGCGTGATGGGCGTCAGCACGTTCGAGCCAACGCAAGTGGCCGCCGCCACGCAGCTTGATCGCGACATTTGCCTAGTCGTCGACCGCAGCGGTTCGATGATGGAACGAATCACCGGTAGCGGCTTGGCGGGCCCAACTTGCAGTCCACCTCATGCGACACGGAGTCGCTGGGGAGCCTTGAACACAGCAGTGGCGGGTTTTCTTGACGAATTGGAAGATACGGCGCAAGACGAGCAATGTGCGTTGGTTAGTTATTCCAGTGCGGGCAGTGAATGTGGGATGACGTTCACGACCTCTGATATCAACGCGGACCTTGATTTGAATTACTCTCTCATCCGCAGTGAAATGGCTCGGCTGAGCAGTCGACCCGTGAAAGGGTTTACCGCGATTTCCGCCGGACTCGACAATGGCGTGCGCGTGCTCACGGGGTCTCGGATTCGACCTTTTGCCTTGAAATCGATCGTGCTGATGACCGACGGCCTGCATAACCGCGGTCGTGAACCGATTCTATCGGCCCGCGAAGCCGCCGCGCTCAACATCGTGGTCAACACCGTGACGTTCAGCAGCAGCGCTGACATTCGCCGGATGCAGGACGTGGCGAATGCGACGGGCGGACGACATTTTCACGCCCCGGACGCGGCTGCGCTCGAAAGAATCTTTCGCGAGATCGCCGCCACGTTGCCGGTCATGACTACCGAATAATTTGGAAAAGAACTTTTATGCCCCGAATTTCCAAAAACAATCGCCTGAAATTGCGTCGCGGTGCCACGGCCGTGGAATTCGCCATCGTCGCGCCGATTTTCTTTCTGCTGATGCTGGCCTCGTTTGAATTCAGTCGCATGAACGTGATCCGTCACACGGCCGACAACGCAGCCTACGAAGCAGCCCGTCACGCCATGGTGCCCGGCGCGACGGCAGCGGAAGCGGTCGCCAAGGCGAACACGATTCTCAACACGGTCGGCACGCGCGGGGCGCGAGTGACGATCACTCCCACCACGCTGGGGCCTACGGTCGACACGATCAACGTGCAAATTGACGTGCCCCTGAATCAAAACGGCTGGATCGTGCCGAAGTTCACGAGCGGCCGCACACTGACGGCGCAATCGACGCTACGCACCGAGCGCGCGGAGTAGGCGACGGAAGGTTTGTTACGCTTATTTCGCTGTCGCCTCTCGTTGATATTGCGTATAAAATGGTGGCATGAACAAACTTGAACAAGTCGAACAGTCTCTTGCCGAACTCTCTTCCGCGGAAAAGGCCCAGCTTCTACAAACTGTGGCCGCTCCGGTGGGAGGGCAAAGTCCAGGGATTGAGTCACGACCCGATGTGTGCGGGGGAGAAGCTTGCATAGTCCGCACCCGCATTCCTGTTTGGCTTCTCGAACAAGCTCGTCGGCTTGGTACGACCGAAGCAGAGTTGTTGAGCGCTTACCCCACCCTGCGTGCGGCCGATCTCGTGAATGCCTGGAACTACATTCGCGAACATCTCATGGAAATCGATACCGACATTCGAGCTAACGAGGAAGCCGATTGATATGGCTCGTCTCTACGCCAACGAGAATTTTCCCCTACCCGTTGTCGTTTCACTGCGCGAGCTTGGCCATGATGTGCTCACCGTGAGTGAAACTGGCAAGGCCAATCAAGCGTGGCCCGATGAAGATGTGCTGGAATATGCGACTCAAGACGACCGAGCACTCTTAACATTTAATCGCAAGCACTTCGTTCGGTTATACGACACACAAGTTCATGCCGGAATAATTGCCTGCACATTTGACCCCAAATTTCATTTCACTTGCACAGAGGATCGATGAACTAATTCTCAAAAATGATAACCTCACCGGGCAGTTATTTCGCGTTAACCGCCCAAGCTAAAAATGTTGCATTTTTCACGCGACATACCTAAGCTGTTAGTTTGAGCGTTAGTCTGCAAATATGCGGCCCTCGAAACAAGAGCGTGCTCGGCATCGAAGAACTCAAATCCCATCTTGTTGCCGCCGCAGGTGACTAACACTTGAACGTGCCGATCAAGCGACATCGGTTCCATGGAGCGTTCCTCGCTTAGTCACCACCTTGACTTGACGACCCAGGCGGTAGAGGTATTTGGTGAGCCGGTCGGCGAGGCCATGAGCTAGAGGCAGTTTCAAAAACCGGGGGCTAGCGCCCTGCGGCTGATAAAATCAGCCGCCACGCGCTAGCGTCCGGTTCTTTTTGGTGATTTTGAAACCGGCTCTACTCATTTTTCACTGGCAGCCCACGTCTCCCGATCTTCTTGCCTCTAGCATTTCGAGTAGCGAGTCCGCGGTCAGGAGACGAAATTCGGGTTCAGCTAGGCATCCTCGAAAAGTATTTGCTAGGATCATGGCGAATCGAGGTTGCCACAATCGTTGAGGCTAAAGGAGAAACTGATGCCACTTTCTGGTCCGCCACTGACGCAATCCCAACCGATTAGCGCGCTCTTGGACCACGGGCTCAGGACCAAGCCCGACGAACTGGCGCTGGTGTCAACGAAGTCGTGCATGAGTTGGCGGCATCTCGCTGAGATGAGTACCCAACTGGCGGCGCGGTATCTGGCTCTAGGCTTGAAACCCGGTGATCGAGTCGCCTCTTTGATGCCTAATCGGGCGGCCTTGATCATCCATTATCTTGCTTGCATGAAAGCGGGCTTGGTGGCAACGCCGCTCAACTATCGCTACATGCCACCCGAAATCGATCATGCCTTGGAAGTCAGCGGCGCGGCGCTCTTGTTGCATCACGCCGAGCGCGACGCAGACATAGCGGCCAGCCAATTAGGTCACCAACTACCCCTGGGTGTGATTCGCTACAAGGCCGAAGATCGAGTTGGGCTCCATTACGAAGATTTGCTTAGCCAGCCGCAGACCGATGCCATACTGCCAACACCCGATCCCGATGCGCCGGCCTTTATCTACTTCACTTCGGGCAGCGTTGGCAAGCCTAAAGGTGTGACCCATACACAGCGAACGTATGGCTGGATGGTGGCGGCCGCGATTCAAGGAATCGAGATCACGCTTGCCGACACGTTCCTGCCAGGCTCGTCGTTTTCGCATATCGGAGGTTCGCTGTTGGGGCTCGCCACGCTCGCTGCGGGAGGAAGACTCGTGATCCCGCGTGGTAGCGACTCGGCCGAGCTGTTGCAACTGTTGCGGCAATATCGCCCGACCGTACTGTCGATGCTGCCTGCGGCGTTGATGACGTTGGTCCGCGACCACAACGCGAAGTCGACGGATTTTGCTTCGATTCGGCTCTGTACGTGCGGCGGAGATAAGGTCTCCGCAGAATTGGAACGCGAATTTACCGACTTGTCCGGCTTCCCGATCGATGAAAGCTACGGCATGACCGAGATCGGCATCGCGACGATCAATCCTCCATCGGGTGAAAACCGCCTGGGCTCGATTGGCAAACTCTGTCCAGGGTACGAAATGTCGCTGCGTGATGATTCTGGCGCGGAAGTACCAGTCGGCACGCAAGGTCGGTTCTGGATACGCTCGCCAACTAATTCCATCGGTTACTGGGGTAACACGCCAGCCACGGCAGAGACGATTGTTGACGGCTGGCTCGACACGGGTGATGTGATGCGCGTCGACAAGGACGGCTACCTCTGGTTCTGCGGCCGCAAGAAGCAGATTATTATCCACGATGGCTCAAACATCTGCCCTCAAGAGGTGGAAGAGGCGGTGGGAGAACATCCGGCGATTGCGGCGGTCGGAGTCATTGGCATTCATGACCTGGTTCATGGTGAAATCGTACGGGCCTATGTGACGCTGAAGGAACAAGCAGAGCGGCCCACCAACGCTGAGCTAATCGATTTCGCCCGCGAGCGTGTCGGCTACAAAGCGCCTGAAGAGATTGTGATACTCGCTGAGATGCCACTCAACGCAACTGGCAAGGTGGATCGCGCGACCCTCAAGCACATCGCCGAAGCGCAAGTTGCCTCAACTGCATCGGCGGGGTGACGACGGTGGTGGACGACCCCCTAGACCGCCGGCTGCCGCCTGCGGCTAGAAGCGGATGAATAGAATCCGATCGCACAGATCACCAACACCAGCGCACTTGGCTCCGGCACCGCCGCTAAGGCGCTGAGTGAGCCGTTGTTGTAGTTTGCTTGCCAATCGGCAAGATTGCCGACGCTAGGATTGCGTTGCCAGGCGAGGAAGTCGCGGCCATCGACATCGCCGTCGCCGTCGAAATCGCACGCCGTGCCGAGGCCGAGGACTTTCAGCACGACGCTGCTGGCCAGATAGTCGACATCCCATTGGAAGCCGGCGGGGAGCAGCAGATTCTCGAATTCGCCGAACACGCCGTCGGCGGCGGTTGTGAGAAACGTAAACATGTTGCCGACTGCGGGGACAAAGCCGTTGGCAAGGGAGACTTCGAGCGTGCCATCGAGAAAAGCGAAGCGGCTCATGGCGAGCACGTCGTATTGCGTGATCGCAGTGGTGCCGCCGAGTTGGATGGCGAGCGTGCCAGCGTCGAGATTGGAGAAATCGCCGGTAATGCTGAGTTTGCCAATCGTGCTACCCGGTTCGACGCGGCCCCCGAGATTCCGCACGACACCGTTGATCGGACCGGTGCCGACAAAGACCGTTCCACTCCCTCGCAAAACGCCACCTTCGATGTTAACGAACGGGGCGTCGAGCTTCGAGTTTGTACTGAGCAGCGAGATCGTGCCCCCTTGTTCGATGCGCGTTTCGCCGAAAGTGGTGAAGGTTTGAGTTCCCGTGAGCTGCAAGGCTATCGAATTGCTGGCGGTTCCCTCGACGACAAGTTGATTGACGGTCGTATTGCCAGTCAAACCCACGAATTGCGAGGGGATTGCCGTATTGCGGAGTTCTGCGACCCAAGAGACGTCAGGCGTACCATTGGCGGTCCAGTTGGTGGCGGTGTTGAAACTGGTTTGGGCGATTGTGCTGGTCCAGACATGCGTCTGGGTGACGGGATTGCTGATGTAGAGGCTTGGGCCAATGCCTCCCTGACCTATGGACGGATTGGCATCGATCACCAGATCGCGGCCCGTGAACAAGTGCATGCCCAAGATGCCGTCAATCACGTTGCCGGGATCGTTGGGGTTGGTCACGTCGAGCACGGCGATGGGCACATTGTGAAGCGTAAACGTGCCCCCCACGGTATCGATGTTAAGCTCGTCAATGTAAAAACCCGGCACACCGCCCGACACACCGCCGGAGCCTTCGACTTCCAAAATGAAATCAGGCGTGTCGAGGATCGGATCAAAGCCAAGTCGAGCGGCAGTGATCTCGCTGACCACGGTGAGATCGGCACCCGTGTCGAAGAGAAATTCTTTGTCTTGAAACGAGCGCGTGCCATCGACCATGTCGACGTCGATGAACAACCCACCGCTCTCAATGATTGTGGGAGAGAGCGGATTCTCGTGGAAATCAAAATTTCCGCCCAAGATGTCGAGATTTTGGATGTACAGCGGCCCCGCGATAAAGGAAGCGCCCGGCCGAATTTTGAGCGGAGCACGGCGCACAATGCCGTTGCTGCCAGAGCCCAGATCGTTGAATTCCACCTGCGGCGTGCGGACGGTACGCCCGCCAAGCGTAAAGATTTGTGGTTCACTGTTCTTGATCGAAATCGAGTGCTGGGCTGCCATCGGTAGCCCCAAGATGTTGGGCAGTTTCCATTCGTTCGGCGCGCTGAGCGTGGCCACGCTCGATTGACCACGGAACCCGCTGGGATTCATCACGAGTGTTGAACCCGACGGAACTCCCGCAAGTCCTTTGGCGAAAATGGCGAGCGGGTCGTTGATATCCAAAACAAGTTGCCCCGTGGCTCCGCCGATGATTTGTGTGTTGGTGCCGTCGAAGTCGTTGCCATTGATATCAAAGCCACTCGTGCCGGCCGCTTGGGGCGTGAGAATATGCGTGGCGGCCCCGGTATCGAGTAGCGCGATGTCGTAATAAGGGTTGCCCGTCCCCGAGATTTGGGTGCCGACGAGCGACGTTTCTTTGTCGGCGATAAAGAATGTGCCGCTCAAATCGCCGGCGTCCTTGAATTCGTCGGTCAAGCTGATGCCCACCAGTGGAATAAACCCGCCCAAGGGAACCTCGGCCGAGGCCCAAGTGACCATGGAACAAGTCAGCGCCCAAGCGCCCAATAGTGTACGTGCAAACATCTGAGAATTCCTTATGCGCATGACAGCGCGGCTGGTGAGGGATGAGCCACTTGGCTCCTGTGTACGTGGAACACCTGACAGAGGAGTTTGCCGACGACCCTGAAGTCGGCAACCGCTGGACCGCTGCGCGTGCATCGTCCTGTCACCTTGCGAAGATGTGCCCCTCAGATCCCTATGAGACGTTCTCTGCTCCCATCTATTAGGCTAAACGAGGGCGCAGCAGGGGTCAAGCAAAAGGCCGTGTTATCCAAAGACAAACACGAACGGGCTCGTGACGAGCCGGCTCGCTACACCGCTGGGCGGCCGATGCTGTGGTACTGGAAGCCCAGGGCTTGCATCCGCTCGGGGTCGTAGAGATTCCGGCCATCGAACACCACGGGTGTCCGCATGAGGGTCCGCATCTCGTCGAATTTGGGGCGTTTGTAGTCGTTCCACTCGGTCATAATGCACAAGGCATCGGCTCCCGCGAGGGCGGGCATTTGCAGCTCGCAATAGGTGAGCTTGTCGCCGTAGAGCTTGCGGACGTTGGCGATCGCCTCGGGATCGTGGACCTGAATCTTGGCTCCCACGGCAAGCAAGTAATCGATCAAAGCGAGAGCCGGCGCTTCGCGGATGTCATCCGTGCGGGGCTTGAACGACAGGCCCCAGATGGCGACGGTTTTGCTTTTGAGTTCCTTGCCAAACAAAGTTTTGAGCTTTTCGATCACCACTTGCTTTTGGCAATCGTTGACTTCGTCGACGGCGCGTAACATGCGTGGCTCGATGCCGTGATCCTTGGCCATCGACGCTAAGGCACGAACGTCCTTAGGAAAACAACTGCCACCGTAGCCCACGCCCGGAAAGAGGAACGCGAAACCGATGCGGCTATCGTGACCAATGCCGCGGCGGACGTCGTTGATGTCGCCCCCCATGCGCTCGCAGAGATTGGCCATCTCGTTGATGAAACTGATTTTCGTGGCCAAGAGCGCGTTGGCCACGTACTTGGTCATCTCCGCGCTTTCGGGAGTCATCACCAGAAAGGGATGCTCGGTACGCAGGAACGGTTCATAAAGTTGTCTCAACACGTCGGCGGCGCGCTCGCTGCGCACGCCGACCACCACGCGGTCGGGTTTGATGAAATCATCAATCGCGGCCCCTTCCTTGAGGAACTCGGGATTGCTCGCGACCTCGCATTCGCGGCCCGTCAGTTCTTTGAGCATCGCGAAGATGCGGGCGTTCGTCCCGACGGGCACTGTGCTCTTGGTCACAACGACGGTATCCTCGCGGAGGTGAGGGGCGATCCCTTGCACCACTTTCCACATGGCGGAAAGATCGGCTGCGCCGTCGGCACCTTGGGGCGTGCCCACGGCCAGATAAATGATCTCGGCAGTGGCCACCGCCGCGGCCAAGTTGGTGGTAAAGGTGAGTCGCTTGGCGTCGAGATTGTGGGTGACCATGTCGGCCAGGCCCGGCTCGTAGATCGGGATTTCACCACGGCTCAGCGCGGCTACCTTGGCCGCGTCGATATCGACGCAGGTCACGTTGTTGCCGCCGTCGGCAAAGCAAGTGCCCGTGACCAATCCGACATACCCCGTACCAATAACCGCGATTTCCATCGAAAGTGCCTTTGGTGTTTCTAGTGCCAGATCGCTAAGCCGCAAGCGGCTGTGGGTTTAGCATAATTGGTTCGAGCGGGTAGGAAAACATGCTGGGGCAATAGGCACCTATTCATGCGGAATTCCACGACCGATTGGTGCAGATGCTGCGGTTATTCCGGCGGGGTGAGGTCGGTTTGGTAGCCCGTATTGCCGTAGAATGGGGCGGCAGGAACCCCCGTGCGTTCTCGCACCATCTGGGCGATGGCGTCTACCTCGGCATCCGAAAGCGGTGCGACAAAACCTTCAGCCGGTCGACGCGCCACAGTGTAAACCTGCACCAAACTCAGCTTTCCCCCCGCCACAACAATTTCCTGCAGGCGATCACAAAACGCTGCCAATTCCGCTGGCGAGGGGCCTTCGCCCGCAACGCGCATGAACAGCGATTGAATCACCAGCGGCCGCACGCGGGCGGCGGCAGTAATGTTTTCTAAAATCTGAGCGAAGGAGATTGGCGTGCGGTCGATGAGTTTGAAATACTCCGCCGTGCCGGCATCGAGCTTGGCCCAAATCTCGCCGTTGTTTTCGTCGAGAATCGTGAGGCCCCGCTGGACGTGAGGGCGGTGAAACATGCTCGCGTTGGTGATGAGTACCATTTTTACGTGATCGAGCCCCAACTCACGTTTCAGCGCCGCGCAGGTTTCGATGATTGTGTCGAAGTTGCGATAAGTGGTCGGCTCACCATCACCAGAGAAGGCGATGTCATTCAAGCGCCGCAATTCCTGCGGGGTATCGCGGAATTTGCTTGTTTCGTAGATTTCCCCCGAGGCAACGACTTGCAGCACTTCGCGGAGCTCGGCCACGAGGGCGTCGAGTTCGACAAACTGCGTTTCACTCTGGGTAGTGCGGTCGACCTGACAGTAAATACAATCAAAATTGCACACCTTGTCGGGATTGAGATTCACCCCCACGGAAATCCCACGCGAACGCCGGCTCAACACCGGATAGACAAAACGGCAGTGCTCGAAGGAGCGTTCGTGCAGCGTGTGGAGTTGGTGCGTGGGCATGATCTCATGATACGCCAAGTGGCAGGGCTTGGCGAATGACGTACTCAACACCTTCTGTCATCCTCGCGCAGGCGGGGAGCCAGTTCTCTAGGTTCCCGCCTGCGCGGGAATCACAGGGTAATAGATTACGCTGCCGCCGGCTGATTGAGATGCGCCAGGCGGCAGAAAAGTTCGCAGCGGACGGCTAATTCGTCGAAACTGCCCGTATCGACGATGCGACCTTCGTTCATCACCACGATGCGGTCGGCCAAGGTGAGCGTGCTGGGCCGGTGGGTAATCATGAAGACCGTGCGGCCTTGGACGAAGCGTTCGAGCACTTCGTGGATGAGCCGTTCGCTTTCCACGTCGATTTGGCTGGTGGCTTCGTCGAGAATAAGGATTTCCGGATCGCGCAGAATCGCGCGAGCGAGGGCCAGGCGTTGCCGCTGACCACCGGAGAGACGGTTGCCGCCAGGGCCGCAGATTGTTTGATAACCCTCGGCCAGCGTGCTGGTGACGAAGCGATGGGCATGGGCCTGTTTGGCGGCTTCGATCACTTGTTCCTCGGTTGCTCCGGGGGAACCGTAGCGAATGTTGTTGATCACGCTGTCGTCAAACAGCAGTGTTTCCTGGGTCACCACCCCGATGCGCTGGCGCAGGTCGGCGAGCCGCACGTCGCGGAGATTGATGCCGTCGATCGTGACCGCGCCCGCAGTGGGATCGTAGAACCGCGGGACGAGGTTCATGAGCGTCGATTTGCCGCAACCATTGGGGCCAACAATCGCAATGGTTTCACCCCGTTCGACGGCGAGGTTCACGCCGTTGAGCACCAACTCACTCGGCTTGTAGGAGAAGGAAACATCCTCGAAGCAAATCTTGCCCAAGCGACTCGGCAACCGGGTGGGCTTCGCCGCGATCTTGAGTTGGGAAGTGCGGTCCAGCAGTTCGATCACTCGGTCGCTCGCCGCCGAAGCGCGCTGGAGATAGTTGAACACGCCGGAAATTCGCCGTGAAGGTTCGATGATGCCGATGAGCATTAAATAGAATGTCGTCAACATGCCGTGCGACAACGGATGTTCGCTCACGCGGATGCCGAAGAGATGGGTCTGTTGATTGAGCACCAGGTATCCCCCCGCGGTGACAACCGCCGCGATAATGACCAGTCCGATGGTCTCGCTAAAGGGACTAATGAGCGAATCGTAGAAGGCGATTTTCATCGAGCGGCGGTAGTACTGGCGCGAGAGGCGATGGAACCGGCTGCGTTCATGCGATTCCATCGTGAAGGCTTTCATCACTTTGATGCCGTCGAAAGTTTCTTCGAGATGATCGTACACGATGGACAGCTCTTGAAGGGCCTTGCGGTTGGCCCGTTTGAGGGATTTGGCGAGCCAATGAATCATGAAGATCCCTGGAGGGGCGGAGATCATCGTAAGCAACAAGAGTTGCCAGCTAATGAGCGTAGCGCCAATCAAGCAGGCCATCATCTTGAGCGGCTCCATGACACCGATGCCGTACAGCACTTGGGTGCCCAGGCCGATCCATTCGATGTCGGTCGTGAAGCGGGTCATTAACTCGCCGTTGGTGGTTTGGCGAAAGGTGCCCAGGTCGAGCCGTAAGGTTTTGCGATAAAATTCCTTGCGTAGTTCGAGACTGGTCAGATTGCCCAACATGGCCACCAAGCGGCTGTTGATGATTCGCAAGGCCCCTTTGAGGAGGGTGGTTACAGCCAACAACGCGCAGATCAGCATCAGCGTGCCAAACGGCGTGGCGGGGAGCCACTCGGTGGCTAGCGGCAAGGCTCGTTTAGCAACATTTTGCCACCACTCGGTGTCAGCGCGGCTCTCTTTGAGCCCGGTGAGTTTCGCGCGGAGCGAAGGTTCATCGGCAATCTTCAATTGCTTTTTGCAGGCGGCAATCTCGGCGTCGATGTCGGCAATTTGTTGGATCGTGCCCGCCACGTAATCTTCGACGAGGGCGGGAATTGCTTTGCCCTGCATCACGCCATCCACGACCGGCATGAAGGCCGAGAAATTCGCCGCCCACAAGAAGGCGATGCCCAAGGAACAGAGCACCGAGGCCGTGACAGTCCAGCGGTAGCGCAGGGCCATGCGAGCAAAGCGCGCAAAACTATTCATGGATCATCCTTGATCGCGGGAAACCGTTTGTCGGATGGGAGTGGAGTTTTCTAGCAGATTCTTGAGAGAGAACCAAGATCGCTGGTCACAACGCTCGCTGAAGCGAGCAAGCCCGTTGCTAGCACTGACTCGCGCAACTGTACCGAATTGTTGGATTCTGCCGATTATTGCGCCGATACCAATTTTACGAGGTTGTTCCCCACGGCGCGCGATGATCGCGCCGCCCGCTGCGTGTGAGAAAGATTGGGTTCTCGCCGCCTACTCCAGAACAACGAACGGCCTCGCTTTCAGGGGGGATTTCTGATGAAACATTGCTTTATTGTGGTGGCCCTGCTCTCGTTGGCCACAACTGGCTGTGCTACTAAAAAAATGATGGGCTGCTGCGATCCGGCCTGCGGTGCTCCCTGTGAGCCCGAATGCGGCGTGTGCGACCCCTGCTGTGGCGATTCTTGCTGCACGGATGGGTCGTGTGCCGATGGCTCGTGCGGCCCGGATGGTTGCCGACTTGGTGGCGGTGGTGGTAGCGGCCTTCTCAAGGGTCG
This sequence comes from Bythopirellula sp., assembly GCA_034439695.1. GTDB lineage: Bacteria > Planctomycetota > Planctomycetia > Pirellulales > Lacipirellulaceae > Bythopirellula. Next base: position 23,462 of record JAWXAV010000081.1, read on the forward strand.
TGGCAACGGTGCTGGTAACAATGGTGCTGGGAATGGGCGTGGTCAGGTGTGTGGTGCCTGCGGCGGCGCGGGCTGCAATGCCTGCGGTGGCTGTGGCATTTGTAACACTCTCGCGACCGGCTTCTGCCCTCATGCGGGTGGCTACCCTGAAGCACAGAACTTCAACCCCGGCCCACCGACCGGCCAGACGGCTTATCCTTATTACACCACGCGCGGTCCCCGCGACTTCTTGCAGAACAACCCGCCGTCGATTGGCCCTTATTGATAAAGGTCGCAGACGAGGGAAACGAAACTGAGCGTCGAGAGCCAGTTTAGCTAAAAGGAATGACGCTAATCGAGAGCCAGCCGCCCGTGCAGGGATGCACCGAGGGCGGCTGGTTTTTTTGCTAACGCTTCACGTCCAGTTCTTGGGTATGTGCTTCAACGGATTTCGTTATCTCTCGATTCTCTTGCAGAATCTGGAGAGAGTTAGTTGTCTTCGATTACCTTCCGGCGATTTTCAACCGCGTGCGAGTTCCAGATCGGCGGCGACCATCATTTTTGCTAGCTCGGAGAACGTGACTTTCGGTTGCCAACCCAGTTCGCGGCGGGCCTTGCTGTAGTCGCCGTCGAGGCGGTCGACTTCGGCGGGGCGAAAATAATTTGGGTCGATTCGCACGAGCACACAGCCATCGGGGCCGACGCCCGTTTCCTCAAATCCCGTGCCTTGCCATTGGAGTGGCAACTTCACTTCGGCGAAACAAAGTTCACAGAATTCACGCACCGAGTGTGACTGGCCCGTGCAGATCACAAAGTCATCGGGGCGATCTTGTTGCAGCATGAGCCACATCGCTTCCACATAATCGCCGGCAAAACCCCAGTCGCGCTGCGCGGCGAGATTCCCCAGGAACAAACACTCTTGCAGGCCGCAGGCAATGCGGGCGGCGGCCCGGCTAATCTTGCGCGTCACGAACGTCTCACCGCGCCGCGGCGATTCGTGGTTAAACATGATTCCGTTGACCGCGAACAGATCGTAAGACTCGCGATAGATGCGCACCGCTTGATGGGCGAAAACTTTGGCGAGCGCGTAAGGGCTGCGCGGGGCAAATGGGGTGGCTTCGGTTTGCGGCGACTCGACGGCGTTGCCAAATTGCTCGGAGGACGAAGCCTGGTAAAAGCGCGCGGTGATGCCCTCCTCGCGGATGGCTTCCAGCAAGCGAATGGTGCCCAGCGCGGTAACTTCGGCCGTGTACTCGGGGATTTCGAAGGAGACCTTCACATGCGATTGGGCCCCGAGATTGTAAATTTCATCTGGCCGCACGGTACGCAAAAGGTGGTTGATGCTCGACGCATCGTTGAGATCGCCGTAGCAGAGGCGTAGCCGCACGTCGGGCTCGTGGCGATCTTGGTAAATCGAATCGATGCGCCCCGTGTTGAAGGACGAACTGCGGCGGATCATGCCCCACACTTCATAACCTTTGCTGATTAAGAGTTCGGCCAGGTAAGAACCGTCTTGGCCCGTGATGCCGGTGATGAACGCGCGTTTGCCGTTGCGTGGGGGGAAAGGTTTCATGACTGGCCAAGTGCCTCATGTTGGAGAAACCAATGGTATGTGGCGGCGAGGCCTTCGCGCAGGTGGTGTTGGTGACGCCAACCGAGTTGGTGCAAGCGGCTCACATCGACGAGTTTGCGTGGCGTGCCATCGGGTTTGCTGGTATCGAAGACCAGTTCGGCGGCGGGATGAACCACGTCGCGGACTAATTCCGCCAGCACGGCGATGGACACTTCTTCGCCCGTACCAACATTGATTGATTCTGCGTTGTTGTAATGCCGCAACAGAAATAAGCAAGCATCGGCCAAATCGGCGACGTGGAGAAACTCACGCAGCGGCTTGCCGGTCCCCCAAATTGTGACTTGTTGTTCACCGGCGAGCTTGGCTTGATGAAACTTGAGAATCAGCGCGGGAATGACGTGCGAACGCTCGGGGTCGAACTTATCGCCGGGGCCGTACAAGTTGGTGGGGAGCGTGGCGATAAAATTGCAACCGTGCTGTCGACGATAATACTGGCACGACTTGAGGCCCATGATTTTGGCCAGCGCATAGCCTTCGTTGGTCTGCTCCAAAGGACCAGTGAGGATGTACTCCTCTCGCATGGGTTGAGGGCAGTCGCGAGGATAAACGCAGGAACTGGCCAGGTAGAGCAGTTTCTTCACACCGTGCTGCCAAGCCGCCCGCAGGACGGTCGCCTGGATCAGGAGATTGTCGTACGCGAAATCGACAGGCTGTGCGACATTCGCTCCGATGCCCCCCACTTTGCCGGCGGCGTGGATGACGAACTCTGGCTGCGTCTCGGCAAACCAGCGCTCGACGGCAGTCGGATCACGCAGATCGAGTTCCGTGCGGCTGGCGGTCAGCAGATTGGTAAAACCGGCATGTTGCAAATGCTCCACTATCGCGGAACCGACCAACCCCCGATGACCAGAAACGTAGATGCGGCTCGTGGACTGCGGCGTCAGGAACATCGAGCAACGAACCTCAGAAGGGAGTTAGCGTAAGCAAGGGAATGCTATCGACAGTATAGCCCTTGCTCAAAAGTGGTTCCAATCGCACCGTAAGCGGCTGTGAGCGCGTGAGGCGGAATGTCAGCACGGAGTAAAGAATTCTTCATGGTATTCTGGGCCGCTACGATCAGAATCCGTCGTTCCACGGCAAGCGGAACGGCCTGATTTCCCGGCATAACTGGGTGCGTTGCCAGGGATCATGGGGGCTGTAGCGATTACAGCAGGGCAGCGGGTTTCAGCGTCGTTGACAGCCGGAAACTCGGGTATAGGATGAAGACTGATTTCTCCCGAAAGGTTCGAGAAAAACTAGGCTTTATGCGGATCGACTGACTCCTCCCAGCGATTTACTGGCAGCTTTTCAGGGATATCGTTTTTCATGGATGAGCGCCGCAGAGCGATTTGCCAGTTGAAATGAATCGCCTAGGGTTCAAGTCTCTCCTCGATTCGTATTTCTTGGAACTTCAGTATTTTGGGAACTTCAATCGACTCAATTTAACTTCTTGGCATTCACCGCTGGAATGTGAACGATCATGCAAAGATATCGCGTTAATTACAAATTGCTCGTAGGGGTTTTCGTCGGCAGCGTCCTGTTTGCCGTTGGTTCGTATTTCTTGTGGACCTGGCAGGTCAACCGCAAGGCGACACGGTTCCGGGATGATTCTCGGGTGGCCATGGACGAAGGCAAAACGGAGGTGGCTTTCGAATCACTCTTGAAATACGTGCAGCTGCGCCGTGATGAAGAGGAGCCTCGACTGGAGCTTGCCAACATCGGCTTGCAACTTCTGGACGATCCCAATGTGGCCATGGAAACGAAATACAAAGCCTATGGCGTGCTGGAAGAAACGGTGCGTCGGACGGGTGATCCGAAGTTGCGACGCAAGTTTACCGAATTGATTCTGAGTTCACGGCCGCAAGACGCGCTCACCAATTTGGAAGATTTGATTCGGGAGAACCCCCAAGACAGCGAATTGTTATCAATGCAGGCGCAGGCTCTCTATCGGGTCAAGGGGAACAAACCCGCCGTCGACTTGTGCTACAAATTGGTGGGCTATGATCCTGGAAAAGATCAGTTTGACAGCGCCAAGGCAACGGCCAAGGATCGCCCAGAAGTTTACAGTATGCTCGCGGGCTTGGTCATGGAGAAGGATCAGGACAAGGAATTGGCCGAACGCATCGTCGACGAAATGATCAAGTCGAATCCTGATTCTGCCGAGGCGTATTTGAATCGTTCCGTCTTCTTGCGAACGGTCGAGGAGGTCGAGGAATCGAATGCGGCGCTGGAGAAAGCTTATGAACTTGATCCAGAAAATGCCGACATCCTGCAACAAAGAGGTTTGGTGGCGCTCGAAGAGAAAGATTACGAAAAGGCGACAAAAATCTTTACGGATGCACTCGAAAAACACCCCGACCGACTGGTGCTTTACGATTTGCTCTCCCGGGTGCAAATGCAGCAAGAAAAGTTTGACGAGGCATTGGTCACGCTGGAACGTGGTGTGGAAAAAGTAGGGGAAGAGCGGGCCCTGGTTTTTGCTCGTAACAAAATCAATATCTACTTCCAGCAGCAAGATTTTGCGTCGGTGGAAAAAGAGTTGGAGAAGCTCACCAAGGCCAATAATCCCGCCTTGGTGCCTTTTATTGACTTTTCCAAGGCCCGCATCGTGTGGCAGAAACAACAGTGGAGCGAAGCTGCTCGGTTGCTGAAGACCGTGCAGCCCTTATTGATCGACTATCCCTTAGAGCAGTCGATGGCCGGCGCGCTGTTGGCCACTTGTTACGAGCGGCAGGGTAAGAATGACTTAGCACTCCAGACCTACGCCGAAGTCCTGGAGAAAAACCCCAATTATGAGGCTGCGAAGCTCGGCTTGCAGGCTCTCAATGATCGGATAGGCATCTTCACCGATGACCAAGCCACCGATCTTGATAAAGCCATTGAAGAAATGTCGAAGTTGCCCGAGTCAGAGCAAGATTGGGCCAAGATTGATCAACTTGTGCAGCAGATTGCGAAGGAACGAGACTTTAGCGATGCGCGCGTGAAGCTGGTGCAGGCCAACGTCATGCTGAAGCGGAATAAGTTCGACGAAGCCAAGGAACTGATCCGCGAAGCCGCCTTGCTGGAGCCGGATAATATCAACATCAGTTTCGCCGCGATTTCGCTCTTAACCGTCGAACCAGAGACTGGACCAACCAAAGCGCTCGCGTTGCTGGACAAGGTCGAGAAAAAGACCGGTGACAATTTACGGATTCGCTCGACGCGCGCGCAGTTGTTGCGCCTTGTTAAGGCTGAAAATGTTTCCGAACAGTTGGAAGAATTAACCAAGGGCAGCGAAAACTGGACTCCGCAAGAGCAGGCGGAACTTCTGGCTGCGATTTCCGCGCAATTTGAACAACTCAAAAACTACGACAAGGCTCGGGAGTATTTGAAACGGACGATTGAGTTAATGCCCGATAGTTTACCCATCCGCGTGCGGTTGTTTGAGATCGCCTTCCAAGAGCGCAATGTGGAAGAGATGCTTGCGGCGGAAAAGTTGATTCTCGATTTGCAGAAGGATAAGGAAGACGGCAATTACATTTACAGCGTCGTCCGTCGCATGATGTGGGAATACACCCAACAGAAGGTCTTGCGCGAAGAGTTGGCGGGTGCTCGGAAAATGTTGGACGTTGCCCTGGAGCGGCGTCCGCAATGGGCGGACTTGCATATTTTATACGGCCAGTTGTTGTTGGTCTTGGAAGAAGATCAGGATTTAGCCCTGCAGCACCTGGAAGAAGCCTTGGATTATGGCCCGCCGAATATGAATGCGTTGGCTTTGCAGGTGAGACTGTTGGGTCAACGTGGCCAAATGGCCGAAGCGCGGGAAAAGTTGAATATGATTCCCGAGGCAGTGCGACTCCAGTTGCTCGGACGCTCCGAAGCGGAGATTCTGATTCTTACCGGTGATAAAAAGTCGGCTTTTGAATCTGCTCAGAAAATCATGGAGCTGGAGCCGGAGAATGCGACAACCCAAGTCTGGTTCGCGCGGATCGCCAACGAGGTGGGCAACTACGAAGCGGCGAGCGCGGCCTTGGCCAAGGCGACGGAACTGCAACCGACCGACGCTGATGTGTGGATGCAACTGTTGGCTCTAAACGCCACCCAAAAGGATGCCGAAGGCATTGAAAACACCATGCGCAGAGCGCAATTGGCGATCGAAGGTGATTTCCTGCCGCTGTTGACCGCCAAGAAGTACGAACTGTTGGGTGATTGGCAGGCCGCGGAAAAACTTTATCTGGCCAATTTTGAAAATCGTCTCGATGAACTGCCCATCGCTCAGCGTATGGCGGAGTTCTATTTGCTGTGGGCACGAGCTGGAAAACTGCCGGTGAGCATGGCGGCCCCGTATGTGAATCGTATCCTGCGTCAAGCGAATGAAGGCCAGGTTGAGCGTAACAATCCCTATGTCATTTGGGCGCGAGATCAAGCCGCCCGTTTGTTGGCTGCCTCGGGTGACTATCAAGAATCGTTGAAAGCGCAGCGCTTGCTCGGCAACGAGGGCGATCCAAAGGAGATCCCACAGCAAGAAAAAGCGTTACTCGCAGAGATTCTTGCCTCGCGTAATGAACCACAAGCACAACTCAAGGCGATCAGCCTGCTGTCGGACATGGACCGTGCTGGCACGATCAACAAAGAGGGCGTGCTGTCGCTCGCTCAATTGCTGAGCAAGTCCGGTGATTGGGATCGTAGTAATGAGCTCATGTTCAATGCGATTGGCAAGTTTGGTTCCGACGAGCAAGTTCGTACAACATTTATTAATTTGTTGATCGAACGTGGCGAATATGCGTCGGCCAACAAACAATTAGAAGACTTAAAAAAGTTGAATCCTGAGAGTCCGGCCTACAAGGTACTCAGCATCAAACTGGCTGCCGCGAGCGGCAATCAAGCCAAGCTGCAAAACCTGCTTAAGTCCATGTTGCCGCCGAATCTGACCGGTGCTTTGGATAAGAAACAGCTCGAAGCCGTGTTGATGGTGGCAAGATTGGCTACGGAACACGAGCAATACGATTTAGCCGGCAAGCTCTACCCCCTGTACATTCAGCGCACGAATGAAGGGGCCATGGAGTATGCTCGCTTCTCGGGACTACATGGCGACCCCGCGCAGGCCTTGAACATCTTCAAGCAATTATTCCCCAAGCGAATGGACGAAGTGCTGCAAATTTGCGCGGAAATGTTGCGCACGAGGCGGGCTGAGTTTGGCGACAAATATGATGCCGAAGTTGATGAAATGATGGCTGCCGCCTTGCGCGACGATCCCGAATCGGTCAAGCGGATGCTGCTGCAAGCGGAGCTCCTCGAAACCCAGGCCAAGTATAAAGAAAGCGTGGCCAAGTATGACATCGTACTGAAACGTGACGACGTACCACGAATGATGCGCGCCGCGGCGATGAATAACTTGGGCTTTTTGCTCACGCTACTCAACGAACGCACGGAAGAGGCCGAAGAGCTGATTAATCAAGCCCTCGAAGTTTATGGCCCCGTGGATGACATTTTGGATACTCGCGCGGTTGTGCGCATGGCTCGCAAGGACTATGACGCCGCGGTCGAAGATATGTCGCTTGCCACGTCGCTGAGCAGTGATCCGGTGAAGTTTTACCACTTTGCTCAGGCCAACTTGTTGGCGGGGAACGACCAAGCGGCCCTGAAAGCTTGGGAGCAGGCGCAGAAACTGGGCTTCACCAAGGAGAAACTCCCCGTGCTAGAGCAGCCGAACTTCGATCAGGTTAAAGGTGAAATCGAGGGGCTACGCACGCAAAATGCCAAGCTGTAGTGTTTGGCTGCGGCGATTCACTCGCGAACTTAGAAAACGTTTGCCCCCAGACCCGGGGCAAGCTTATGATGGCACGTTTTGAGGAGGAGAGAGGCTGGTCCCAGGATGCGGATCGAGCGGTCACGCCCGCGAAGGGCTTTGCCGTGCGTTGGAAATCGAATCACGTGAAATGCATTCCTGTGGAGTTTCATCAATGAAATCGCCTTGCCGAGTTTGCGCTGCCGCGCTCCGATCCTTGATGGTTGGGAGTCGCTCTAACATTCTGGCCGTTCTGTTGTTGGTTATGGGCGGATCGGACAGTGTTGTTCAGGCCCAAGACACGACCGAGATCACCGCTCTCTATGGCCGGGGGGTCCATGCCTTCTTCGCGGGGCAGGCCTCGGACGCCGAACAGATGTTCTCCGAATGTGTGGCAGCGGGATCGAACGACCCGCGCGTCTATTACTTCCTCGGAATCTCCAGACTGCGGCAAGGTCGGCAATACGAAGCCGACGAAGATCTGCGCATGGGAGCCATGCTCGAAGCGCGTGATCCTGGTTTGCGCTATGGCATCGGGAATGCGCTACAAAGAATTCAAGGCCCGGAACGGATCACGCTGGAAAAATTCCGCCGCGAAGCGCGGGTGGATAAGGTACAACAACGCCGCCTACAAACACGCGATCGTTATGAGCAACTCCGCTCTCGCGAAGCCGACGTGCTGCATCGCAGCCAACCCGTGCCGCTGGAGCAGCTTGTTGAACCTTCGGTTGAATTCCAAGGCGCTGGACAAACACCTGCACCTGTCACGCAACCCACCGCCCCGGTTATCTCTCCCACAGTAACGCCTGAACCTGCACCCGTCGTCACTCCAGCACCAGCCGTGGAATCCACGCCAGCCCTGGAACAGCCGGCCGCCGAGGAGGATTTGTTTGGTACGCCCGCCGCAGAACCTGTTGTAGAAACTCCTGCGGTCGAAACTCCGGCTGTGGAAACGCCAGCCGCCGAGCCAGCACCAGCCGCGGAAGACGATCTGTTTGGCCCTGAACCCACCGAAGAAGCGGCCCCCGCGGAGAAACCTGCCGAATCGGATGATTTATTCAGCGACCCGGCACCCGCGACTGACCCCGGTCCAGCGCCGGCAGTCGCCGTTCCCGACGAGTCCGCGCCCGTTGAGAGCGTGGAGGCTGACCCATTTGGTGGAGCTGAAACAGCGCCTGCGGAAGCTGCTCCCATCGAAGCCGCGCCTGCCGAGGGCGCGGAACCAGCCGCTGAGGACGATCCCTTTGGTGCAGCCGAATCATCGGCGGTCGAGACAGCTCCCGTGGAAGAAACCCCAGCAGAAGAAGCGCCCGTGGAAGCTGTCCCTGCTGAGGAAGCAGCTACGGAAACAACCGACGAATCCAGCGAAGCCGATCTTTTCGGTGCTGAGTCTGCAGAAACCGAAGCGGCTGAAACCGCAGACACCACCGATACGGCGGATGATTCGGCAAGCGAAGACCCGGTTGCCGTAGAGCCCGCGGAATCCACCGAAGATCCCTTTGGTGCGTCCGACGCAGAAGAAGTCGACAATGAAGAGCAGGACACCGAAGAAAGCGAAGAAGCTGCCGACGAGTCCGCCGAAGATGTGGAGACGAGCGATGACGGAGACGATGCCCCTGCGGACGAACCCGCCGAGGAAGAGGATCCGTTCGGCGGTTTTTAGGCAAGCGTTGCCGCTGTGGCTTGCAGTCGATCTCATCCGTTGGCGAGGAATGGAAAAGACCCTGTCATGAATTTGCGTTTCCGCTTGGCACAAGCCGAATCTGTTTGCACGTTGCTGTTGTTCGTGACGGTTCTGGCTGGTTGCGGCGGTCCCGAGATGCCCGTGCCACCGCCGCGCGAATCGACCAATCCGGCGGAAGATGATTTTGTGTGGGCAATGGAGCGCATGGAACATGCCCTTAGCATGTTTCAGCCTCCCAGCAATCTAGGGCTCAGCGTCAAACGCAACTTTGATTATAAGCTGATTCCGCCCAGCGATTCCCAACCGAACTACACAGCGCGGGTCACGATCTCGACGCGAGCCATCTTCAATCACGGTGCCACGTCTACGGCCAGGGAGCGCAAACAGACAGAGAAAAAACGAGCCGCGAATGGCGTGGAATTGGACGATCCCTATGGATTGCCGGGCGATCCCGTAGCCGAGGACGAGTTGGGAATCCATGTCCCCTCGGTGGAGCTCCCGGATCGCAAAGTGCCAGAACCCAACCTTCCCGCTCCGAAATTGGACGAGAAGAAAGTTTATCTGCTCGAATACGTCGACAAACGCTGGCAGTTGCAAACGGAAATTTTGGAGGAAAACGAGCGAATGTGGTTCGACTATGCTCTGCAACAGGACACCCTGGAGCAAGACACGGCCAAAAAGGCCGAAGACAAAGATCCTGTGGAACCTGCAAGTGCCACCAAACCTTAGGTTCCGTTTTTGCTCACGCGTTCCAGATTACCCTTGCGGAAGGCATCTGCCATGGCCAGGGGAACTTCGGCTTGGGCCAAAATCACCGCGGCCCGATTTTCGGCCACTTTAGCCTTCATCTCTTGTTCCTTGGCAATCGCGTCGGCACGGCGTTGTTCAGCCAGCGCTTGGGCTTTGCGAGTGTCGGCCTCGGCCTGATCGGCTTGCAGACGGGCACCGATATTCTCACCCACGTCGATGTCGGCAATATCGATCGACACAATTTCAAAAGCCGTGTGAGCATCGAGACCCCGCTTGAGAACCGCCTTGGAAATGCGATCGGGATTTTCCATCACCGTAAGATGATCGGCCGAGGAACCGATCGAAGTGATGATGCCTTCGCCAACACGAGCGATGATCGTGTCTTCGGTCGCCCCGCCGATGAGTTGCGCGAGATTGGTGCGTACCGTCACGCGAGCGCGAATCTTGAGTTCGACACCATTCTTGGCCACGGCGCTAAGGGTCGTCTTGGGTGATTTTTCGGGATCTGGGCAATCGATCACCTTGGGCAACACGCTCGTGCGGACGGCATCGAGTACGTCGCGGCCGGCGAGGTCGATGGCCGCTGCTTTGTCGAAATCCAGATCGATGTCGGCACGCTGGGCGGCGATGATCGCACTGATCACGCGCGGCACGTCGCCGCCGGCGAGGTAATGGGCTTCGAGCCGTTTCGTGGTGATGCCGGTGGTGGGATCGGTGCCGACACCGGCCTGCATGGCCATGATTTTGCCTTCGACGATCACCCGCGAATTGACTTGCCGCAGGCCCATGCCGATGAGGCTCAACATGCTCACCCGAGCGTTCGACATGTAGGCCTGGAGCCAAATCTTGAAATAGCTAGCCATGGCAAAGAACAGCACGATGCCGATTAGCACGAGTACGGCTATGCCAGCCAGGATTAGCATTTGTTGGGTGGTCATAATTGCAATCGCTTAATCCAAGGGGAATTGGCTAACTGGAGGGAGCGGAACCTTCGCATAATACCGTACTTTCCCAACCGTTGTACAATATCTTTTCCCGGGCGGGTGGGAACGACAAGATGTTGTGGCAGCTTCTAGGTTTGGACTACTTTAG
>JAWXAV010000082.1:0-34480 GCA_034439695.1 Bythopirellula sp.
CAGATACCCAACTCCCCGTTCGAGCCGCTGCCGACTATATCGCTCGGAACCCTGCCATCGGCATCAGTATGCTCAATTCCTGACTTTGAAGTTCTCCTGTCAATGTCCCTTCGTTTTCTTGCTTTTCGACGAATTCCTGGTACTTGCGTTCCTGCTCAGCCTTTTTCTCTGGCATGTTTTGTGCTGCGCGCTGTGCATTGAGCCATTGCCTTTGTTCTAAATTCTTTTTGGCCGTCTTCCGGTACCAGCGGTCCGTCAACGGCAGGAGAATTTCATAGGCTTCCAAATTAGGTATACCAGTCGTGTAGTCGATGGGCCGCAGCCGATCAACAGATTTGTAGTTAGGGTTGGCACCTCGGCTGAGAAGAAGTTGCATGACTTCCACGCGGTTTTTGAGCGCTGCATACATCAAAGGGGTAGGAGCGTCTTCTTCACCAACCGTATCTGGATGAATGCCCGCATTGAGGATAGTCTCCACAACTTCCAGGTAGCCAAGTTCAGCGGCTTTATTGAAGGCGCTTCTGTGCATCCGTCCGAGGGCAACGGCGACTGGACTGGCCCCTTTTTCTAATAAGAATTTAGCCTTTTCTAGGTCGCGCTGGACAACAGCATGGTACAGCGCAGTGCATCCCTCTCTGTCGACAGCGTTCACGTCGGTAGCAGTCTGGCACGCATCGCGTACATCAGCTACCGTGCCTTCTTTCACAGCCCAAAATATATCATGTGCCATGACCTGTTTTCTCAGCGGATTCGGATAATCTCGATGATGAGGCTCTCTTGTACTCCCATACTATAGGCTTATCTGTAGTTTAGCAGATTGCCAAGACCTGGTCAGCCACAATTTTGGCCGGGGTGAAATGACTGCTATGTCGTAGCATGGGATCCTGTCCCGTGTGGTAAAGACGCATTCACGGCCCATGAGACCATGCTACAGTCTTGGATCGTAGACCGGTGGCCGCATCCCGCTGACGTTAGGCCCAGACCGTGGGGAGCGGCTCGCTGTCCAGCGAAAGCGGCGTGGTCGATAGCTCCACATTGCCAAATCGATCACCCGCCGAGCGGTGAGGCACCCATTGGCATCCCCAGCGAGTCCCGTGCGGCTTTGCCTGATTGTTCTGGCATCGCCGCGGACTGTTGTGCTATAATTTGAATATGATTGCCAAAGTCACACTCGATGAACACATTCTCCAGCAACTCCAACTCGCTGGTGAACTGCATGTGGAGGAAACACATGGCGTCTCGATTGTGCTGATGACGATCGACGCTCGACAAAAGTTGCAGAATCTCGTTTACGATGACAGCGAGTGGACCGCCGAAGAGATGCGGGCCGGTGTCGCTGGTTGGCTGGACGATCCAGAAGGTTGGGGTGCCCCTGGCATGGAAGCTTACGACGAACTCAACGGAGACAACAAGTCGAACCATTAAGGTTAAACGCGGCGACGTCGTCATTCTCAATTTTGCAGGGAGTAAGCAACGGCCGGCGGTTGTTATTCAGAACGACAAAAACAACGCTCGGCTCATCAACACGATTCTCGTACAGGTTACCAGCAATACGAAGCTGGCTGGCAAAGAACCTACGCAAGTGTTGATCGATGTGTCGACACCGGATGGGCAGCAGAGCGGTCTCAAGCACAATTCGGCCGTTAAGTGCGAGAACATCGCCACCCAACTTCTGTCTGATGTACAACGTGTGATCGGACGGCTGACCGGCCCTCTCATGCAGCAAGTGGACGCTGCACTCAAGGCGTCACTTGATCTCAATTAGTGACGATTCTCGTTGATAGCTCGATGTCGAAGTCTTTCCGGAGTCATTTTGCGACCACACTCCTCGAAACTCTCTCAAAATCGCGTACAATGGCGGCTTCTCCACAGGCATTCGCCTGATGTGACGGTTATTGAGCGATTCGAGGGACGATCATGCCACGCATTTCGTTTTTGCTGTTCGCCGTACTTTTTGTGGGGTTGCCAGCCATCCCACTCCATGCCGCGGCGGGCAAGCCGAACATTCTCTTTATCATGTCCGACGATCATGCCTATCAGGCGATCTCGGCTTATGGATCGAAGCTCAACAAGACGCGGAATATCGATCGGATCGCGGCAACGGGGATGCGGTTTGAGCGTTGCTATGTCACCAATTCCATTTGCGGCCCTAGCCGCGCGTGCCTGCTCACCGGCAAGTACAGCCACAAGAATGGCCACTACTCGAATGAACGAGAGTTCGACGTTGAGCAGCAAACGTTCCCCAAACTCTTGCAGCAAGCCGGTTACCAAACGGCTCTCATTGGCAAATGGCATCTGGGCACCGAAACCATGCCAACCGGTTTCGACCACTGGCTGATTTTGCAAGGTCAGGGTTTCTATTATCAGCCGCGGATGATCTCGTCGCTGGGGCCCGTGGAGTTGGTCGGCTACGCCACGGAGCTTATCACCGAACAGAGTTTGGCCTGGCTGGAACATGGCCGGGATCGTGAGAAGCCTTTTCTGCTCATGATGCACCATAAAGCGCCACATCGGCCTTGGGATCCCGCGCCGCGCCATTTGGGGGACTATGCGGAGACAACATTTGCCGAGCCGGCAACCTTGTTCGATGACTACCAGCACCGCGCTTCGGCGGCGAAGAAAGCTGAGATGCGGATTGCCGATCATATGGTCACTATCGGTCCCGATCTCAAGGCTTGGGATCAGACGCGCCTCAATACCAAGCGACAGAGTCAAGAACGCAATTGGTTTTACAATAGAATGACCGTCCCGCAAGAGAAGGCCTGGAAAAAAAGTTATCTGCGGAAGAACGAGCCGTTTTAAGGGGGCGACTTACAGGACAAAGAGCTGACGCGCTGGAAGTATCAGCGTTACATGCAGGATTATTTGAGTTGCGTCGCGTCGGTCGATGACAGCGTCGGCGAAGTCCTCGATTACCTGGATAAAAGCGGGCTGGCCGAGAATACGATCGTTGTCTATTGCTCGGATCAAGGCATGTATCTGGGCGAGCATGGCTGGTTCGACAAGCGTTTTATGTACGAAGAATCGCTGCGCACTCCGCTCTTGGTGTGCTGGCCGGGCGTGACCAAGCCGGGGGGGGTGGACGATCATATCGTGTCGAATGTCGACTTCGCGGAGACGTTTCTCGATGCCGCTGGAGTCAATGTCCCCACCGACATGCAGGGCCGTAGCTTCGTGCCACTGTTGGCAGGCATTCCGCTAAAGAACTGGCGCACCTCGTTTTATTATCACTACTATGAGGGGTTTAAGGGAACGCACGCAGTGTGTGAACATTACGGCGTGACCGATGGCCGGCACAAACTGATTCACTTCTACAAGATTGACGAATGGGAACTCTTTGACCTGGAAAAAGACCCCCAGGAATTGCATTCCGTCTACGGTGAGGCCACCTACGCGCCGGTTCAGCAACAACTTCTCGGCGAACTGGAACGACTGCGCACGGAATTACAGGTCACCAGCAACGACCCGGCGTAGATGCTTGGCCGTAGTATGTGCAATTGAAAGAATCGTCAATCTTTGCCATGCGGCTCGTTGACAATGCCCAGAAATCGTAGGTATTATGCAGTGAAAGCGCTGTCATATTCGATGCGATTTCTGGTCTGTGGTACGGATTGCCGAAGGAGGTTCGTGTGCCGGCTTCTATTGAAGATGTTGCTCAACGTGCGAATGTTTCGATTAGCACCGTTTCGCGGGTGCTGAATCGTCGCAATATCGTGAACGACAAAACACGCAAGCGCGTTGAACTGGCGATTCAGGAGCTCAACTATCGGCCTAATGTGTTTGCCCGGGGTTTGATGCTCCAACAGAGTAATATCTTGGGCTTGGTGCTACCCGACTTGCACGGCGAGTTTTATTCCGAAATTATCCGCGGCGCGAATCTCAAGGCCCACGAGCTGGGTTACCAATTGATGGTTTCCTCGGCAGGGGGAAATAACGACGGCAACAGCGTGCTCTCGGCCGTTTCCAATCATGGGCTGGTTGACGGCATCGTGGTGATGGTTTCCGACATCGACTCTAAGACGAAAAAGACTTTGGACAAGGTGATGATTCCCTTTGTCGTACTCGACGGTCAAGTCGAAGGCATGAAGCACGACAGCGTCGTCATCGACCAGCGGCACGGCACCGAGGCGATGGTCAGACACTTGATCCAAGATTGCGGTGCCAAACGGATTGTGTTCGTCGGCGGTTTGAAGACCAACATCGACACAATCGACCGTCTGGAAGCCTACAAGGACGTGATGCAGCGGGCGTCGCTCCCCGTCAGCCATGACGACGTTTACCACCTCGACTTTAGTTACGAAAAGGCTTTTCTGTTGGCGACGAACCTCGTGGAGGATTGGGCCGCGACCGAGGCGTTTGTCTTTGCGGCCAACGACGAAATGGCCGCCGGCATCATCGACGCCGCGATTGAAAAGGGGATCGCCGTCCCCGATCAACTCCGCGTCGTGGGCTTCGACGATACGCGGATCGCGCAAATGACGCGGCCCCGGTTGACCACCGTGCATGTGCCGATGTCGAGTATGGGGGCCTTGGCCGTGGAGGTGTTGTGCCAACGGCTCAAGGATCCGCAGCGTCCCCCCACGAAGCTGACGTTGCAATCCGACTTGGTGGTACGCGAGTCTTGCGGAACAACGCACGCAGAATCGGTTTGATTGGGCGGCTTGCCGTCGGTTAGAAACAGACTTGTCTTTTCTCTTTTCCTTTCGACCGCAATTTTCCCTGGAAGCACATGCCAAGCGAGCAACCAGCCGCCAATTCGGCGGATCGTGTTCCCTGGAACCAACTCATCGCCTTCGGCATGGGGGGGCTGATTCCAATTGCGTTGTTCAACATCGCGGGGCAACTCGTCGGATTGCTCGGTAACATTTCGCTGGGCCTGAGCGCGTTTCTGCTCGGCACAATTCTGATTATTCCCCGGCTGTGGGACGCGATCTCCGACCCCATCATCGGACACTTTTCCGATAACGTGCAGACTCGCTGGGGCCGTCGCCGTCCTTTTATTTTGATCGGCGGAATCGCCGTCGCGGTCAGCTTCGTGGCCATGTGGTGGTTGCCGCGCGGCGAATGGATACGTGAAATCTTTGTCAGCGATTTGGCTTACAACTGGTTTCTGCTTGTGTTCATTCTGGTGATGCTGCTCATTTTTTTTACGGCCTGCAACTTGTTTGAAATTCCGCATGGCGCGCTCGGCATGGAAATGTCGAAGGACTACCACGAACGGACCCGGCTGTTCAGCGCCAAAAGTTTTCTCGGAAATCTGTTTGCCCTGGGAACACCGTGGCTGATTTTTCTGGCGGGGTTGGAGTTTTTTCGTGGCCCGTCCGGCGATCTGATCGACGGCATGCGTTATGTGTCGCTATTGATCGCGATCATTTTGATCCCCATGAGTTATTGGTGGTTTTTGACGCTCAAGGAGCCCGCCGCGGAATCGGCTCAAGAGCGACCCAAAACTGCCTTCTGGGCGGACATGGGCACGGCTGTCGCCAATCGACCGTTTATCTATCTGGTGCTGACCATTTTCACGCTCGCGATGGGCTTCAATTTTGTCGGCAACTTCAATAACTACATCACGATTTTTTATCTTTACGGCGGCGATACCGTCGCGGCGAGTGCTTTGCTGGGGATTGCCGGCACTACGTGGGCCATCACCGGGCTTATTGCCGTGTTTCCCCTCAACTGGATTAGCAAGCGTATCGGCAAAAAATGGACCCTGCTGCTCGCGATTGGCCTGATGTGTGCCGCGCAGCTCTCGAAAATCGTTTGCTACGATCCCACACACCCTTATTTGGTCCTCATTCCCACCATACTGCTGTCGGCGGGGATGTTGATGTTTTTTACCCTGGGCGCGTCGATGGTGGGTGACGTGTGCGACGAAGACGAGCTCAACACCGGCAGCCGCCGCGAGGGAACGTATTATTCCGTGTTTTGGTGGTTCATCAAAATGGGTAGCGCGTTTGCGAGTTTCGTCACCGGTGCCCTACTGGTTTATACGCATTTCGATGAAAAACAAAACGTGCTTGTCGAATCGCTGGTTGGCAACGTGGCCGCGATCAGCCAAGTGAGCGAGCGTTGGCAAGCGGAGGACGTGGCCGCGGCTGTCCGCCGAGAGGAATTGGGGCGGGAAATCCAGAAAATCGAAGACAAGACGGGCAAAACATGGGCGCATTTTGACGGTAAGATCGTGGAATATCCTCCTCTGGCCGAACATACCCGACAAATGCGAGATCAAGTGGACCAATTGAAGACTCAGCTCGCCGCACTCGCCGCGCAGCAAGATCAACTCGCCGCGTCTCCTGGCGAACTCAAGAACGAGGTCAAAGTTCTTTCCCAAGCAGCCATGCAGTTGAAGACCCAAGCTCCCGAGACGCTTTATCGCTTACGGTTCGTCGAAATTGGCCTGCCGCTTGTGTTGAGCCTGTTTTCCATTTACTTCTGCCTGCGGTATCCGCTCACTGAAGAACGCTGCCACGAGATCAAGCGTGAACTGGAAGTGCGGCACGCTGCGGTTAAGGGGACTTAGTGACAGACTCGCGTTCCGCAAGGGCAACCAATATGTCATTCCGAAAGGAGTTGCACGACTTGAGGAATCTGGCTTTCATCATTGCACGTCTTCAATGCGAGAAGATAGTGCAGGCCAGATCCCACGGGTCGCGGAACTCCCCTCGGGATGACAAACGACCTCGATGTACATCTGCGACAATCATTCAAAACTTTTTCAAACGCAGCGTGGCGGTTACGGGGAAGTGATCCGAGGGAAACCGGCCATCGCGCGCGGTGCGGACGATTGCCGCTGCCAAGACTTGCCAATCTTGACTGACGAGGATGGCATCGATCTTGTCGCTCTTGGGTTTGCCCGAGAAGGCGTGAAAGGTTTCCGCGTGGGCCTGATCGGGAAAAAGATCAACAAAACTGTCGCGCAGCCCAGCTTTAACGAACGGCTCGCGCGCGGGATCGAGCGGACCGATGTTGAAATCGCCCATGACGATCAGCGGTTCAGCATTGGCATGCTCTTGCATTTTTTTCGCAATCAAGGCCCCGCTTTTCAGCCGCGAGGGTTGCGAGATGTGGTCCCAATGCGTGTTATAGACGCGGAGCACGCGATTGTTCGTCCGATCAAGCAGTCGCGCCAAGGTGCAAATGCGCGTGATTTCATTCCCCCACGTTTTCGAGGCGCGAATGTCGGGGGTATCCGATAACCAAAATGTTTCCGCCTGCAACACATCAAAGCGTCTGCGATCATAAACGAGCGGCGAGTATTCGCCCGCGCCATCCGCCTCACGCCCGACCCCGACCGAGGCATAGTGGGGAAATTCTTCCAGGATTTCGTCGAGTTGCTCTCGCAGGGCTTCCTGCATTCCGAGGATTTCGGGCTTATAATCACGCAGCACGTCAAAAGCCAAATCCTTGCGCTGGGGCCAGGAATTCTCGCCGTCGGGGGCCGTGCCGAAGCGGATATTGAACGTCATCGCGCGTACCCCTTCGTCATCTGCCGCGCGAACTTGCGTGATTAGACCTTGTGCCAGAATGACGCCAATGAGCAGAATCATTTTCATGAGAGGTTCCTCCAAGATCAGAGGTTATGGGATTCGTCATGGTTGAGCAAGAATCAGAATTCCCCGCGGGTTTCACATGGGGCGTCGCCACGTCGGCGTTTCAGATTGAAGGGGCCGCCGCCGAAGAGGGCAAGGGGCCGAGCGTGTGGGACAACTTTTGCACGATCCCCCACAAGGTGCGTGGCGGGGATACCGGTGCCGTGACGTGTGACCACTATCACCGCTATCGGGAAGACGTGGGCTTGCTGGCCGAGCTAGAAGTCCCGGCTTATCGCTTCTCGGTTTCCTGGCCTCGTGTGTTGCCCGAGGGCAAAGGTGCAATTAATCCCGCGGGGCTTGATTTCTATGATGCGCTCGTCGATGAGCTTTTGGCCAAGGGTGTCGAACCCTGGGTCACGCTGTTTCATTGGGATTTTCCCCAGCGCTTGCAGGAACAAGGGGGGTGGCTCAACCCGGCCAGCCCCGAGTGGTTTGCCGATTATGTGCGGATTGTGGTTGAGCGACTTTCCGACCGGGTGCGGCATTGGTTCACGATCAACGAACCGCAATGCTTCATTCGCTTCGGGCATGGCGATGCCATTAATGCGCCAGGGCTGTCGTTGTCGCTGGCCGACCGTTTGCTGGCCAGCCACCATGTGATGCTCGCGCATGGTCGCGCGGTGCAGATGATTCGTGAGTTTTGTAAGCAGCCGGCACTCGTTGGCTGGGCACCCGTGGGAGTTGCCGCCGTACCAGCTTCGTCGAGCGCTGCCGACATCGCCGCCGCCAACACGGCGATGGCCGAGGTGCCTGAAATTTTGTGGACGAACACTTGGTTCAACGACCCCGTGTTCTTTGGCAGATATCCAGAGGAAGCGGAGCGAAAGTTTGGTACTTCGATGCCGCGCTACACGGCTGACGAGATGCGCACCATCGCCCAGCCCGTCGATTTTCTGGGTCTCAATATCTACACCGGTACGGTGGTCGAGGCCGATTCCTCCAACGGCTATCGGGCATTGCCCTTTCCGGCTGCGGGAATGCGCTCCGCGTTCGATTGGCCACTCATTCCCGAGACGCTGTACTGGTGCCCCAAGTTTCACGCGGAGCGCTACAAGGTTCCGCTCTACATCACCGAAAACGGCATGGCGAACATCGACTGGGTCGATCTCGACGGCCAAGTCCGCGATCCCCAGCGCATCGATTATCTCAAGCGTTATCTGAGGGAAGTCCGCCGCGCGATCAACGAGGGCGTCGATCTGCGGGGCTATTTTCTTTGGTCACTGCTCGATAATTTCGAGTGGAGCGAGGGTTTCAGCAAACGCTTCGGCTTGGTCCACGTCGACTTCGCCACGCAACAACGCACAATCAAGGAATCCGCGTACTGGTACCGCGAACTCATCCGCACAAACGGGTCATTACTCAACAAACCACAATAAGAAATCTAAACCGCTAATGGACGCTGATAAACGCTGATAGAAAAAGTATTATTAGCGTTTATCAGCGTTCATTAGCGGTTCCTTCTCCTACTTCTCGTTATGATCGAAGTCTTAACCTCTGTCTTGCCGATTTTCCTGCTCATTTTGTTGGGCTGGTTGCTTAAGCGCAGTCCGCTCTTGCGAGAGTACGGCTGGACCGCCCTCGAGCGGCTGACCTATTTCGTCTTGTTTCCCTGTCTGCTGGCCACGACGTTGGCCGAGGCCGATTTTAGCGAACTGCCGATCAAGGGAATTGCCGCGGCGATTATTGGGGCGATTGTGATTGTGAGCCTGCTACTGTTCGCGATGCGACGTTTTCTGTTCACCGACGGCCCGCGCTTTACCAGCGTCTATCAAGGCAGCGTGCGGATGAATACCTACGTCGGCCTGTCGATCGCCGCTACCTTTTATGCTGAAACAGGGCTCGCTGCCGCGGCGCTCGCGATTGCGATTATCGTGCCGCTGGTGAATGTCGCTTGCGTGCTGATGCTCGCCATGTATGGCAATGCTGCTGGCAACGCCGCCAGGCAAGGTTGGCAGGGAGTGCTTGACGCGTGGGTCAAAAACCCGCTGATTATCGGTTCATTCATTGGATTGGCGTTGAACATCAGCGGATTGGGGCTGCCGCCGCTCGTGGGGCCGATGGCCGAAATTCTCGCCGAAGCCGCGTTGCCGTTGGGTCTGTTGGCGGTCGGCGCTGCACTTCATTTCAATGCCGTGCTGGAATCAGGTGTCGTGGTGCTGGCCACTTCGGTGATCAAACTTGTGGTGCTGCCGCTGCTCACCTGGGGCCTGCTGCGATTGTTCGGCGTTGAGGGCGTGGAAGCCGACGTGGCGATCCTGTTCAATGCGCTTCCCACGGCGACGAGTGCCTATATCCTGGCCAGCCAATTCGGCGGCGATGCCAAGCTGATGGCCAGCATTATCTCGGTGGAAACACTGCTGTCGATGATCAGCCTGTCCGCCCTGCTAGCTTGGCTGATGTAAACGGCTGCTTATTCGACGACTTCAAACGCCCCGGCCAGCGGCGCGAGTGAACTGCCACCGACGTAAAGCTCGAACTTTCCTGGTTCGAGAAGCATCTCTTCTTCGTTGTTGTAAAACTTGAGGTCGTCCGTGGAGATGGCGAATTCCAGCACATCGGTTTGGCCTGCCTCCAGCCGCACACGACGAAACGCTTTTAATTCGCGCACGGGCCGGGCGAGGCTCCCAACGAGATCCCGCACATAAACTTGCACAACTTCATCCGCGGCCAGCGCGCCTGTATTCAACACCGGCACGCGCACGGCGAGTATTTGACCGGCTTTCAGTTTTTCGGTCGAGAGTTCTACCTTGCCATATTCAAACTTGGCGTAGGACAAACCGTAGCCAAAGGGGAAGAGTGGGTAGGCACCGACGTCGAGATAATTCGAGTTGAAGCCTTGCTGCAAGTCGAACTCCTCGTCATAGGCCTTATCCTTCGCGAAATCGTACTCGCGCGTCGGTCGGCCCGTGTTTGTGTGGTTGTAGTACATGGGAATCTGGCCCACGGCTTTGGGAAAAGTCACAGGCAGCTTGCCCGACGGGGATTCTTTGCCCCACAGCAAGTCGGCAATGGCCGGCCCAGCCATCGTACCGGCGTGGAACGAGTAAAGCACGGCATCAACCTGCTCGACTTCCTGACCAATGGTGAGCGGCCGACCCGCTTGCACGATCAACACGGTCGGGTTGCCCACGTCGGCAATCGTTTTGATCAGCTCATTCTGGGCGCCGGGCAAATCGAGAATAGCGCGGCAACTGGCCTCGCCCGAGATGTGCGCCCGCTCGCCGACCACCAACAGCACGACGTCGGCTGCCTGGGCCGCAGCCACCGCTGCCGCGAAACCCTCGGTGCTCTCATCGAAATCATCTTTCAGGCCTGGCACGTAGGTGACTTCAATTCCTTCGCCCGCCGCGGCACGAATCCCCGCTAATGGCGTGATGCTGTCTTTTTCCTGGCCATCGGGAATCCAGGTGCCCAATTGTTCGCGCTTCGCATCGGCCAACGGACCAATCACGGCGATTTTGTCGAATTCTGCCTGGTATAACGGCAAGACTTTCTTCTCGTTTTTCAACATGACGACCGATTGCCGCGCCAATTGCCGCGCGGTATTGCGATCTCGTTCTTCGAGAAAAATCGCGGGGCGTGAGGTATCCGTGAAAGGCTTTTCAAACAAGCCAAGTTGAAATTTCACGCGCAAGATCTCTTTGACCAAATCATCAACAACGCTTTCTGGCACGACGTTGGTTTTGACAAGTTCCACCATATTCTTGTGGTAGCCAAGGCTGGTCATTTCCATATTGACCCCCGCGAGTGCCGCGCCGATGGCTGCCTCGCGTTCGTCGGCGAACACACCGTGGGGGATCATCTCGCGGATCGATTCCCAGTCGCTCACCACGAACCCCCGAAAGCCCCATTCCCCTCGGAGCACATCACGCAGTAAGTAGGTGTGCGCCGACATGGGTATGCCGTTCACGTCGTTGAAGGCAGTCATCAACGTGACCACGCCGGCATCGACAGCCGCGCGGAAGGGTGGCAAATAAATGTTCCGCATCAATGAGGGTGAAATCACGGTTGTGTTGTAATCGCGGCCCCCCTCGGTAGCACCGTAGCCGACAAAATGTTTCACGCACGCTGCGATGTGGTCTTCGCTGGCCAAGTCGTCGCCCTGATAACCGCGTACCGACGCGGCGGCCAAGGTGCTGGCAAGATGTGGATCCTCGCCGAATCCCTCGGCGATGCGGCCCCAGCGGGGATCGCGGGCGATGTCCACCATCGGGGCGAACGTCCAATGAATGCCCGCCGAGCGGGCTTCCCTGGCGGCCACCGCGCAGGCTTGTTCCACCAATTCAGGGTGCCAACTCGCGGCTTGCCCCAGCGGAATCGGAAAGATCGTGCGATAGCCGTGGATCACGTCGCGCCCGATGATGAGCGGAATACCCAAGCGGCTTTCCTCCACGGCGACCCGCTGGAATTCGTTGATCGTTTTCACATTGATTTCGTTGAGAATCGAGCCAAGTTGGCCGTTGCGAATTAAGTCGTAAAGCTCACTCCCGGCGACCAAATTTTTCGCATCGCCGGTCGCTTCCCCGCCGATGCCATTGGTCTGGCGAAGCTGCCCCACCTTTTCGACGAGCGTCATTGCTTCGAGCAAGGCTGCGACGCGCTCGTCGATATCGAGCTTCCCGTCGAGCCACGGTTTTTCAGCAACAGCCGTCTCGGCTGCCTCAAGCGAACAAACCGTTATGGAGAGTAACGGAATGATGACCGCCACGATGACCAAGAAATAGTTTCTGGAACGATGAGAAATCGAAAGAGTATTATCCGGTGCCAGAGTCATCGCTGTTCCAAAGAGAAGAAAAAGTGGGTTCAAACTCAAACAGGAGAGTGAAAACGAGGAAGTCAGGATGAACCGCCAAGGTCGCCAGGAAGCAAGAACACTAATTACCGCTAATCTTCGCTAATAAAATTTATTAGTGTTAATTAGTGCTGATTAGCGTTCCCTTTTATACTCATCCTTGGCGACCTTGGCGGTTCAAGTATTCGATTCTGCGAAGCTCCCGACTAAACTAGCAGAATAACGAGTAGCTTGCAGGTTCGGAAGCAGTTCAGGGCTTCGGAAACAGTTTCAGCCGTTCGCTGGCTCGCTGGGCGTGCTCGTGCTCCATGAAGAGTTTCCAAATCAGCCCGCTACGCACATTCTCGATCGCCAAAATCAAGGGGCCTACGTCAATCGCAATGTTGTCGTCGCACGCGACCTGCTGATCGACATTAAAACTGTCCGCGAAGGCGTACGCCCCCTGCTGCGGATCACGCCAGACGAGCGGTTGGCCATCCTCGCCTTTCAAATCCCGAAAAGCCCGTAGGGCGGCCATGCTTTCCTGGGGAGTAAACATGATCGACGAACCCGCCGCATAGGGGGCCACGGTGCCATGCTTCAAATCGTCGTTCTTCCGAATGTTGGGCTGCAATTCTTGCACAATGTAATCCCAGCCCGGTTTGTCACCCGCCTGCGCCATGCAGGGGCTCAAACCCCAGCGATCTTCAGCGAACGTGCCGTATTTCGCGGCGAGATCGAGACAGGCTTGTCGGTGGGCCAAAGTTCCGCGCCGTGAATTCTCAAACCAATCCACGCGCGGGCCGGTCCCGCCAAACTGCGACGGATCATCCGCCGGCATGTCCCGATAGTTGATGTAACAGTGGCTAAAAAAATAAGTGAACAGCAAGCCGTTCCACGACATCACAAACGGCTGCATGTCACGGAGTTGCCCCACCTGCCTTTCCAATTTGTAGTAGCTCGTCGGATCGACCGCCCATTCCTCGGTTGGTGCCCCGACGGCCATGAAGTAAATCAGCCGCTCTTCGTCGGTGGCGAGATGCCACTCGAGCTCCATGTACTCGCCGTCACCCTTGATACTGGAACGATCGTTTGGCTTCCACGCAAAAGTCAGCAGCCCGCTGTCGCTCCGCTGGTACTCTTTCCAATTGGTTTCCTTAGCGAATTGCTCGACGATGCTGGCGACTTCACCCTGAAAATAACTCGCGGCGGGGAATGCGCCGGCGAGAAACAGCGCGTGGTCCACCGTGCTGATTTCGTTATCCCAAGCGCGATAGATGTTGCCGGTGTCGGCGTTCACGAAGTGCAGAAACACGCCATGGCGACGATTTTCGGGAGCGTCGCGCAGGCTGCGTAAAATCGTGAGGGCCCGCTCCTCGCCTTGCTCGCGCGTGATCCAGCCCCGCTCGACCCCAATCGGGAGCGACGCCAGTTGAAAGCCGACCCCCGCCATGCTGGCGACCGCCGTGAAACGCCGATCCTTGGCCAACTTCGCGGGAACCCCCACTTCTTTCCATAGATAATTGAAGCAGCCGCGCTGGATTTGATCGAGAAGTTTCTCATCGCCGGCAGAGAATTCGTACGCGGGCGTTTCGCTACGGGTGATGGTAATTGGCGGCGTATCCTCAGCGTAAATACAGCTAGACGAGACCGCTCCAGTGCAAATCACGGCGAAACCAAGACCCACGAAAGTCTGAAAGCCATTGAAAAACATCGGCAAATCCTGCTGACAAAGCCTGGACGAAAAGCGAAATAGTAGACTAAAATAGACTGAAAGCGCTGTCAATGTTTTCTCTCGTCAGCTTGGCCGATCCCTGTTTCTTAGGGATTGCCAGCTTGGAAGGCAGCGGCGATTTCACGGGAACTTAATGTGCCGATAACCCTTTCACGGCTGCGATGAATATACCTACTCTTGCCACTCACAGCCGCGAAATAGTCAGGCACGATCATCGTTGCCTCGATCAACTCCCCGTGCCGCTGCAATTGCTCACCAACGGTCGCTTGGTAACGATGCTCACGGCCACGGGTACGGGTTACACCCATCTGGGGAGCGAAGCCGTCACGCGGTGGAAATCCGACATTTCGGCGGATTCGCTGGGTTACTTTTTCTATCTCCGCGATCTGGAGAGTGCTGAGTTCTGGTCGCTCAGCTACCAACCCACCCGCCAAGAGCCTACTCAGTATGAGTTTTCTTCCACGGTGGGAACAGCCTCCCTCCAGCGTCGGGAGCAAGATATCTCGGCACGACTCGACGTGTGTGTGCATGAAGAATGGGATGTGGAATTACGTCGCGTTACGTTGACCAATCACGGCAATTTGACCCGTTCGATTGAGCTCACTAGCTACGCCGAATTGGTACTGCTAGACCCCGTGGCCGACCGGGCTCATCCTGGTTTTTCCAAGATTTTTGTCGAAACCGATCGGACTGATTCCGGTGTTTTGCTGGCCCACCGCCGTCCCCGCCGCAACGGCGAGCGGACCTTGTCGGCGTGCCATTTCCTGGTTCACGATGGCGCGGGGATCGGCAAGTGTGAGTTTGAGACGGATCGGAATCGCTTCATTGGCCGTGGCCAAGGTTTGTGCCATCCGGTGGCCCTGCAATCCTTCCAGCCACTCAGCGGCACGCTGGGAAGTGTGTTGGATCCCATTTTCAGCCTAAGGACCGTGCTGATTTTGCCTCCCCTGGCCAGCGCCGCCGTGACCTTCGGGCTCGGTGCGGGTGACGAACTTGCCGAAGTCGTGCGAACTGCCGAGCGCCTCGCTGATCTGTCAGCTTGCGAAAAAGCGTTTGAACGAGCCGATGCGGCCGTCAGCGAAAGACTGCAGCAAGAAGGCTTCAGCGAAGCGGAACTTCCCGAATTGCTGTCCGCCGCCACTCGGCAACTGTACGGGTTAGCCGAAGATGCCAGCCAAGCAGAGACCAACGGCTTTCACACAAACGGTGCGGTTGCTCAGCAAAACGGCCATTCACACGCCGCAGCCGAAACGACGGCGCAATACCTGGCCCACCACCACATCAAAAGAAGCCCGACCGGAATCCATGGAACTACTCCGCTTGCGGTTTCGCGATCTGCCCTTTCTAAGAATGCTCCCATTGGGAATCGGGTTCATCAAAACACGACCACGGAAAAGTTGGAATTCGCCAACGGCTTCGGCGGCTTTGCCGACAATGGCCGCGAGTATGTGATTCACCTCCAGCCCACCAGTCAGGGCGGTTTGCAGTTGCCGCCGATGCCGTGGAACAACGTCATCTGCAACGAATCCATCGGGTTCATTGCCTCGGAAACGGGCGCCGGCAACACCTGGGCGAGCAACAGTCGCTTGAACCGGTTGACGCCGTGGCAAAACGATTCGGTGCTGGACCCCCACAGCGAGGCCATTTACCTGCGAGATCAAGAGTCTGGCGAGTTTTGGTCGCTCGCCCCTGGACCCGTGCCGAGCGGGGCGAGCTACGAAGTCCGCCATGGCTGGGGTTACACTACTTATCGCCACTCGCGCGACGGCTTGATGCAAGAGCTCACGCAGTTCGCGCCGCGGCATGATCCGGTGAAGATCAATCAAATTCGAATTACCAACGAGGGCGACTCTCCGCGGCATATAACTTTCTATGGTTACGTCCAGTGGGAATTGGGCGAAGGACTGAACAACAGCCACTTGGCCACCCAAACCACGATTGATGCCGCGCAGCAGGCGATCTTCGCGACCAATGCCACGCGGGGCGAGTTTTCCCCAGCCACTGCGTTCGCCGCGCTGGCCGGAGCACCCGGCAAGTGCCACTTTACCGCCGATCGCACCGAGTTCTTGGGCCTGCATGGCAGCACGTCGGCCCCGTTGGCTGTCGCGTCTGGTCAGCAGCTTGCGGGCCGCGCGGGCGACGATCTCGATCCCTGTGCCGCGTTGCAAACCGAATTCGTGATTGAACCAGGCCAGAGCGTGCGATTCTGTGTGCTCTTGGGCGAAACAGATTCCGTGGCCCATGCCACGCGGTTGATTGAAAAATATCAAAGCTCGCGCGCGGTCAGCGACGCCTTGGTCGAAGCCCAAGGCTACTGGCGGGAATTAAATTCCGCGATCCAAATCGAAACGCCCAGCCGTGAGATTGATCTGATGGTCAACGGTTGGCTGCCATATCAAAACATCAGTTGCCGCTTCTGGGGGCGAACTTCGCCCCAACAGTCCGGCGGAGCCTACGGTTTCCGCGACCAATTGCAAGATGCCTCGGCGCTCTTGTTTCACCAACCCGGGTTCACGCGGCAGCAAATCCTGCGTAATGCCGCGCATCAGTTTGTCGAAGGGGACGTGTTGCATTGGTGGCACCCACCGTTGAGCAAAGGCATCCGCACCAACTTTGCCGACGACCTCTTGTGGTTGCCACTGGTGGCTTGCGAGTATGTTGCCTCCACTGGTGACGCAGCTTTATGGCAAGAAGAGACGCGCTTTCTCGTGGCCGAGGATGTTCCCGACGGAGAACCCGAAATTTATCTTACGCCTCGTGATTCCGGCCAAAGTGGTTCCATCTACGAGCATTGCTGCCGGGCACTTGATCGCGGTTTGACTCGCGGGGCCAATGGTTTGCCGCTGATGGGTACCGGCGACTGGAACGATGGCATGAATCGCGTCGGACAGGGTGGTACGGGCGAAAGTGTGTGGATGGGATTCTTTATCGACTACATCCTTGAGCGCATGTTGCCCGTTTGTCGGCAGCACGACGATCAGGAACGATTTGACCGCTATTCCACCTACCGCGAGCAACTACGCACCGCACTCGAAGAAGCGGGTTGGGACGGCAATTGGTATCGCCGTGCTTATTTCGACGACGGCACGCCGCTGGGGACCGAGTCGGCCGAGGAATGTCGCATCGATGCGTTGGTGCAGGCCTGGGCCGTGCTCTCCGGTGCCGCTCCCGCGGAGCGCGCCGCGAAAGCGATTGCCTCCGCTGATGAGTTGTTGATTGACGATGAGGCCGGTATTATCCGCCTTCTGAATCCGCCATTCAACAAGATGCCCCACGATCCCGGTTACATCAAAGGCTACTTGCCGGGCATCCGCGAAAATGGTGGCCAATACACGCACGGCGTGCTCTGGTTGATCCGCGCGATCGCCGAGCTGGGCCAAGGGAGTCGTGCTTGCCAACTGCTCAAAATGCTCTCCCCGGTGAGCCACGGTGATTCGCCGCAAGCGGTGGATGTTTATAAGTCGGAACCCTACGTGGTGGCCGCTGATGTTTACGGCTTTGCCCCTCACGTCGGTCGGGCAGGCTGGACGTGGTACACCGGCTCGGCGGGTTGGATGTTCCGCGTGGCCGTTGAGTCGATTCTCGGCTTGCACTTGGAACACGGCACGGAGTTACGCATCGATCCCTCGATCTCCGCCGACTGGCCCGAGTGCAAGATTCGCTATCGTGTCAACCCAAGTCAGACCACGTACGAAATCACGATTCGCAACCCCCACGGCAATCAGCGGGGCGTCAAGGCTGCGTGCTGCGATGGTAATGCGGTCATCACCAATGCTGCGGGTGCCCACGTTCCGCTCCTGAATGATGGACGCACGCATCAGGTCATCGTAGAGTTGTAATAGGCACTCTGCGGCGGGCTTTTCAGCGTGGTTGGCTTTTTAGGCGGTAACACATCTCATGCGACGTTGGCTCTTCACTCAACTGTTGACCGCTTGCTGCGCGCTCGGCGTGATCTCCTTGGTGGCCAACGTGCTCGTCGCGGGTGACCTGGGGTTTGTGCCTCTCTTTGACGGTGAACGCTCCGACTCACGCAATCTTTGGGGCGGGCCGTTTACCGCGGGTGAGAATGTCACGTTCACCAAGCAATCCTCGATCGTGCAATCGGGCACCGGTGCGTATCGCGCGAATCTTGGTTCGATTCCCAACAACGCCTTCCGGTTTTTTCAAACATTCTCCAGCGAAGTTAACGGCACCCCCGGCTATCGCCAAGATCGCGATCTCACCCAATATCAGACCCTCGAAGGCTATGTTCGCAACGACACGGCCACCCCGCTCACGTTTTCCTTGGAACTCAAGGACTACCGCGATTCCAACAGCCATCGCGCCAAGCGGAGCTACACGCTCCCCGTCGGAGGTTGGACAAAAATTGAAGCGCCGCTCAACCTCGCCTCCGGCTGGAATGTGACGGGTTCACCCGATCTTGAACGCACTTTCGCGTTGAGTTTTTTAGTGGATGCCAACTTTGGTGCCGCCAGCGGTTCGCTCTATCTCGACAACTTTTCGCTGATTGAAAACGGTCCCAGCATCGACCCCGCGACCGCGCCGATTGATGTCGTGATCGAACGGTTGGCGAAGCGCCAGTTCCATGCTCTCTGGGCGGCTCGGAGCAAGACCAGCGGGCTGATTCCCAACTCGTCCGACAACGCCGTGCTGGGGGCACTCAACACCACGACCGGCGTGGTCTGGTCGCTCCCCGCCGCGATCCGTCGCGGTTGGGTCACGCAATCCGAGGCCGACAGCTACATGGGCCAACTGGTCACCTCGCTCAACTCCAACCGCAATCAAACCACGTACCTGCCGACGCGATTCTTGGATTTCGTGACCGCAGCCCCGGTCACCGACCACGAGGAATCGACCATCGACGCGGCGTTCATCGCGTTGGCGTTGCATAACTACAAATCGCAAGCCGCGACCCCCGCTCTGCTGAGCACACAAATCGACGCGCTGCAAGACCGCTTCAACTTCGCCGCGTTCACCACCGCCGGCGCGTTTCGGCAAGCCTATTTTCAACCCACGACGAGCTTTGGCTGCTGCACCTACAGCGGCTTCACCAACGAGAACAAAGTCATCGCCATGGCTGGTGAGCTGTCGGACACGTTTCATGTTCCCTTGGAGAATCAGTGGAACAAAGACACCGGCCGGGTGAACGCCTCGCTGGTCAACACCGATCAGAAATACTTGGTCTACTCGTTCGGCACCGACTATCGCGCCCCGTTTGTGCAAGCGCTCCTGAATCTGTTTGTCGATACTTCGGAATTGGGAGTCGATAGCTACCCGAACCGCTCGCTGGCGCGGAACCCGTGGATCAACTTCGAGAAATACGAAGCCGACGTGGCCGCCAAGTTGGATCAACTCGGCCGCGAGAATTTCTTTCAAGCCGACGCGGGCCAGGGTGCCGCCGGTTATCAGCCCTACAATTTGTTCAACAACTTTGGGCAGCCCAATTTGTTCATGCCCTGGAGCGCATCCTTCGCGCTCTTGGCCGGCGCGGAGAACTCGGAAGAGGCCTTGCGATACTTGCTTGACAACGGTCTTGGCGGCGGACTTGATGGTCCACAGGGACTTGCTGACTCCGCGCAATGGGCCACAGGAGCCACTGATCCCACACAAGTTCCGTCCTTCGCCGACAATTGGAACATGGCACTCTCGACCATGGCCTTCTTGGAATACCTTGATCGCTACCAAGGGGTGGAAAGCGGCAGCCAATTTTTCGCATCGCTCGCCGAGGTGAGCTCCGCGCTCGACGAAGTTTATGTCGACGGCGATCTTAATGGCAACGGCGTCACTGATGGGACCGACTTGGCGATTTGGCAAAACGGCTACGGCACCGCGTTTAACGCCTCGCCCGCCACTGGTGACGCCGACGGCGATGGCGACGTGGATGGCCGTGATTTCCTGCGTTGGCAACGCGGCTACTCCGGCGCGGTCGGCCTGGCAGCGGTTTCCATCCCCGAGCCCGCAACATATAGCCTGCTCACCTTGAGCATGGCGGGGTTAATGCTTCGCCGCAGTCGTTGAACCCACTTCTACTTCGTCATTCCCGCGTAGGCGGGAACCCAGTTTTCAGGCCGCTATCTGGATTCTCGCCTACGCGGGAATGACGGCTACTTATCTCCAACGGCACAACACCAACACCCCTGCGACCAGGCCAAAGAAAATACCGGTTGCGGGTTCGGGAACGGCGGTCGTGGCCGCTGTGAGTGGCGGCGCACCGTAGTTGGTTTGCCAATCCGCCAAGTCTGATGCGCTGAATGCGGTCGGGGAATCCCCGCGTTGCCAAACCAGAAAATCTCGGCCATCCACGTCGCCGTCGTAATCGAAATCGCCCGCGCGTAAGCCGGGGAAAACGCGGTCGGCGAAGAAGTCGGGATCGATGCTTTCGACCAAGCCGAACAACAAGAACAAGTGGTCCACCAGCCCCGCGTCGTTGGGAACCCAAGTGGGTTGCGTGGCCGATTCGCGGACCAGTCCGTACTTGTAGCGCGGATCGGTGGTGGGAAACTGGCTGTTGTAAAATTCGAGGAACGTGTCCATGTCGCCCCACGCGGCGACGGCCTCCGGTGAAAAGACGTTGTTGGGATGATTGCCGATTTCATCCGCGCTATAACCTTGGGGACTTACGCCGGCAGTCAAACCATAGCGGAACGCTTGGCCCAAGTT
Organism: Bythopirellula sp.; assembly: GCA_034439695.1. GTDB lineage: Bacteria > Planctomycetota > Planctomycetia > Pirellulales > Lacipirellulaceae > Bythopirellula. The sequence continues at coordinate 20,759 of JAWXAV010000082.1, forward strand.
GTTGCTTGAATAGAGAGCATCCGCTTGCTGTTGATTCTCGAAGAAGGTCTCGAACTCGGTGCTATGCCGAAAGTCGCCGTTAAAGAAATGCATTTGCTGCACCCAGAAGGCAGGTGCGTAACTACTCGCATTATCTGTTAAGGTCGGAATGCCGCCAAAAGATCGCTTGGGTAACGTGGTGGTGTCGAGCCAGCGATCTTTGATTGCCAAGGCCCGCTCATTGTCAGCTTCCCGCAGGGCGAGGCTCTCGACCAGCATGTATTCGTTCCACGGCTGCGTGGTGCCGGTGAGCCCGCCGCCGAATTGGTTCATTTTTAGATAAATACCGCCGCCGAGATTGGGATGGATGGCCGCGTTGAAATTGATGCTATTGGTCAGTTGATCCGTCAACGACGCGATCGTGGGATTCTCGGGAAAATGATTCCGCGCGAACTGCGCGCCCGCCACGAGGAGCGCCGAACCGATCGACGTATATTCCACGGGCCAACCGCCTGAAGCGCGCGAGCCGTTGGCGAGGTTCATCCAGTGAAGAAAATGCCCATCGGCGGAGCGGTCGGGATTCACGCCGGCTGTTTGTCCGGCGTGGGCTGACAAAATGTTGATCACGCGCTGCTCGGCGTCGGGGAGCTGACCCACGTGATTGAGCGCGCTCAATCCCAACAAGGCAAAACCCGCCGCATCGGGCGAGGCGGGGTGAAAACTACTGCCGTTCAAAACCAGCGAGTCGCGCACCAAACCCGAGGGCTGAATCGCGGCCAGCACGTAGTTTTTCAAGCGATTGATCTGGTCGTCCCGCGCGGCTTCCAATGTTTGCGCCTGAGTCGACGAACCGATCAGCCCCAGCAGCAACGCCGTGACGAGTGTGGCCTGATTTCGCATGATTGCTGTTCCGTTTTCGAGAGAAGTCTTCGCTGTTATTGTATACCGCCGGTGAATTGCGGCCACAGAGCCGGAAACCAGCACACGTCATTCCCGCGCATACGGGAACCCAGTAGAGCAAGCACATGACACTTCACTAGGTTCCCACCTGCGCGGGAATGACTATTTCCGCTCATCCTCATCCGGCACGAAGCCAATCGCGTCGAGCATCGGCTTGATCTCCGGATTCTTCATGAACTGCTCCCAGCACAAGCCGCTGCGGTGGTTCTCGATTCCCACGACGATCTGAGCTTGATTCAAGCCCATGTAAAATTCGTCGTACCAATCGGTGGTCTGATTGAAGCCATCGTGGAAGCCGTAGGCACCCCAAGTTTTTGCTCCAAGATCACGGTAGTAATGCTTGAGCGCGGCCAGCGATTCCTCCGGCGTGTAGGGCATGACGCCGAGTGCCGCGGAAACACAGATTGTGCCGCTGTCGTCGCGCGGCTGCGGTTTGCCGCCCCCCGAGTTAATCCCGGCGGACAGTCCCCAGCAATCGGGGCCGTAACCCTTGCGGCCGCGCGGATTCGCCATGCAGTAGCCGCGATTCACGAGGGAGAGCTGTCGGTTGTTGTGAAAATAGTTTGTGTACTTGTCTTTGATCCCGCGTGGATCAAATCCCAAGAACGAGAACTGGGCAAAAAACAAATCGCCCCCCGTGCCGCAACCCACGTCGAGCTTGTGGCCGTAATAGGTGTGGCCATTCGTATAATGATCGCCATCGGTCGTGCGGCTCCAGCCGTGCCGATAATCGACCGCGAACTGTGATTGGCCCGCCCAACCCGTGTGGTACATGCTCGCCGGAATCGGGTGCGTCGGCGACGCGATGCCGAGCAAGTAAATGATCATCGTTTCGTTCCAACCGACGAGCGGATGGCTAATGTGCCATTCATGATCGGGCGACCAATGCCAGAGCAGCACTTCGCCGTCGGGCGTTTTGCGATACCAGTCCCACTCAACTTCTTCCCACATCGTGGTGATGGTATCTCGAATCTCGCGCTCAGCGGGTGTGTCTTGCGAAAAATACTGCCGCGCGGTGAGCAAGCCCTGCATCAAGAAAGCAGTCTCGACCAGATCGCCGCCGTTGTCGTATTTACCAAACAACGGCCAAACCTTGCCCGTACGGCCATCGAGAAAATGAGGCCACACGCCGTGAAAGCGATCTGCTTTGTTCAGGAACCGCACAATCTTGAGCAGCCGTTCGACACTTTCTTCGCGCGTGATGAAACCCCGTTCGGTGGCCACAACCAGCGCGGAGATGCCAAACCCCGAGCCACCCAAGGCTACCAAATCTTGATCCCCCGGAAACACTTCGAGCGCCATCCCTGCGTTGGGATGGGCCGCGTCCCAGTAATAGCGGAAGCAACCCCGCTGGACCATGCTGAGCAGTTCATCGTCGGTGAACGTGCGCGTTGTACCCTCGACCGCCTCTGACAACGGCGACTCATTGTTCTGGACATCAATCGCGCTCACCTTGTACCAGGCGGTCTTGTTCGAGCCTAAGAAATCAACGCACCGCGGCGAATTGCTGGGCCGAGTCGCAAGCGGCGTGTAGTTCTTGCCGTCGGTTGAGCGGTAAATGCGATAACTCAACACGTCGCCGGTGCTCGGTTTCCAGACAAGATCGCAATGGTGATCCTGGCCATCCACAATCAAGCCGGTTGGTGCCGCTAATTCCCCTCCCTCGCGGGAGGGGCTAGGGGAGGGGTTCTTTGCAGAATGATTACCGCTAACCACCCGAATGTCATCGACATACAGCACATGTTCCGCGCCGTCATCCAGCCGTTGGCAAAAAGCAATCTGGCCGATGCGCCGCGGGTTGAATCCCGAATCGGTCGTGCTGCGATACATCCCGGCAAAGTTTGGCAACGGAAAGTCGAGCCGGGTCCATTGTCCCGCGGGCAAACTCTCGCCGGCAGCCAAGAGTGGCATGTCGGGCAGTGTCGCTCCGTCGGCATCGTAGATTCGCAAGCTCGGCGCGGCTTCTGCCGTCAGCCCTTTTTCGGAGTAACACCACAAGGAGATCGTATCGCCGGCAACAGAGAGCGGCGGGCCAATTCGCATCGGCAGGCGAATCGTCATCTGCCAATCCGCGCCCCGCACCGATTTCCATTTCAGCCGCAGTGCATTGCCGGGGCTGACAAAATGTTTGCTTTCGACGGGGCACTTGCCGTCAACTTGCGCCAATTCACTCGGCGCGACGACGTGAGCCGTGCTGTGAAAATACGAATCCTCGGCAGCGCTATTCTCAAAGACGACGTGTTGGTCGTGAAAAGAGGGCTCGGCCCAGGCCAACTGAACCAACAAAGTCATTCCCGCGCTGTACAGCGTCATTCCCGCGCAGGCGGGAACCCAGTCCTGCTTCCTCCATCTGGATTCCCGCCTGCGCGGGAATGACTGTCTCCAGAAAAAAACGACCACGGACAATACACGAGAAAATCTCATCACGCATTTCCCACAAAAAAACACCCCGCCAGAAGATCGAGTCTACTGCGGGGTGCAAGTAAAAAAAGTTGAGCAGCTCTGTTATAGTTGCGACATATCGAGCACTTCGCCATTATCCCGCGTGCCGAGGGCATTGAAAATCAAGTAATCAACATCAAAGTTGATGAAATGCGCCGAGGCATCGGCATAGACGGCGTTCACGCCACCAGGATGCGCCGAACCAAAGAACAGCACAGGTATAGTGCCCCCGATTCCAATGCAGGTCCCCCGGATCGCCGGAGCGGGATTAAAGCAGACTCCCTGGTCACTATCGCTAATAGGAGGCAGGCCGGCAAAGCGGACCGAGTCGGGATCCCAACCGTCGGACCAACCGCGATCGTCAGAGACTTGACCACCGGCGTCGTCGGGTGGGGGTGGTTTTTGGCCTTCGTATAAGTCAAAGCGGACCACCTTCTCGCTGATCACCATGGTATTACTCATGCCATCGGACACCTGGCTGGGCTTCACGGCGGTGGGAAAGCCGGGCACGATTTCACCCCTGGCCGGTGTCGTAGCCGTTGCCGATTCGCAAACCACACCCGGCGAGCATCCGCTAATTCGATAAGGCGTCCGCACAATCACTCCGCCATAATTGGCGTTTCTAGCAGGATCCGTGCCCCACGTACCTGCAACAAGCGGGTTTGAACCACACCAGTAGTTGGCAATAGACAAACCAGCACTAGCTGAAGTCAGCGGCCACCATGGCGGGTCCAGTGGAACTAGCGCGGAAGATGAGCAGGAAGAGGTTCTTATGACTGGTTGTACCGTGGCATAGTCGGTAAGCTGCACACCTGATGAGCTACTGAATATCCCGGTTCGGCGGGAAGGACAGTTATAGAGGGAAATTCCTACTTTTAGCAGGTCTTCCTGTTTGGTAAGCCCTTTTACGGCGTTCTGTTCCAGGTAAGGCAGTAACTGATAAAAAGCGCCCAACCCCTGCTTGTTGGGACCATTGGGTCTGCCCGGATTATTTGTCCCCCCGGAAGTGTAATCCCCAATGCTGGGATTGGGAACATTGCCCCCGGTCGGGAAGACCTTCTGCGCACTAACATGGTTCTGCAGGGCGATGCCCATCTGCCGAACTTGGTTCATACACTGAGTCCGCCGAGCTGCCTCGCGGGCTGCCTGGATGGCTGGCAACAACAGCGCCACCAACACGCCGATGATCGCGATGACGACCAACAACTCCACGAGCGTAAAACCGCGTTGCAGCAGACGGTTTGAACGGGACATGATGACGCTACTCCAAATTTTCCAAGGTAGTCCATTGTGACAAGCAGCTCGCCTGTCCATTTTTATGTAATCCCCAAATCCCCCTCCTCAGCCATGACTGACGATTTGTGGCTAAGGAGGGGTGAAGGGAGGTCTCTTCTTGTTCAGACAAACTTACTTAGCTGACTCGCCTTCCCCGACCCAGGCCCATAGCAGCCAAGCCAAGGGCCACTAGCGCCAGAGAAGTCGGTTCGGGAACCGAAGCTAAGGCGGACAACGGCGGAGGCGTCGGTCCGTCGAGCGAAAAATCATCCCAGAAGGCCGATTGCTGCGGGTCTGTATTGAATACGCCATCGATCATATCGGCTCGTAGCCGTACCTCGACCGCGCCAACAGGGGCAATCACGTTGGAGAACGTATGCTGGGTCCAGCCGTTGCCGGCTGGGCCACACAATTGGCTATTGGCATTGCCGCCGCACGAGGCAAGGGCTTGGCGTTCCTCTTTCACGTCAATGACCGAGGACTGAATCACCTCGCCCAAATTGTTAAGAAATTCGAGTGTGATCAAGCTTTGAGTAGGCGACGGCATACCCGCCAGGAAACCTGTGCTCGCAGCGCTGATGGTATCAACACCGCCCGAGTAGTTCTGCTCAAATCTCATCCAACCTGAGAAGTTGTACGTACCACCGGCCACGGCATTAACCGTTTGCGAGATGCTGCCATCCACGGGATCGGGCTGAAAAACAGGATGTGAACCAAAGAACGGGCTCAACCACACGCCCAGCGTGCCACCAGGGGTGTGATTGGCGAAGCCGGCTGTACGCTGGACCTCTCCGTTGCAGCAGGCAGTTTCGACCCGGTTCCAGAAGTCGAGCGCACTGGGGGTACCCAGGTTCAAATCCCCGTTGCTCAAAAGCGGCGTGCCCGGTGCCCCAGATCGGCTCAACGAAAAATCATTAAAAAAAGCGGATTGCAAAGTACCCACGTTTCCTTCTCCCTGCACCGAAGAGCCATTCCAAACCATGTTCAACGCTTCGGCGGCCACGCGAACATCGACTGCTCCCGCGGGAGCCACGGCGACCAAGGGCGAGTGAACCACGGGGAAGCCGGGGAAGGTCTGCTCAGGGCGGAGATCAAGAATGGTCGGCGAACCGATCACATTGCCCGCCGAATTAAGAAACTCCATACGGAACTGGGTCGTGGTTGGCGAAGCAATCTGCCCGAACGGGCTTGCGTCACCGAGCGTTGTTACAAAGCCCGAGTAGTACTCCTCGAAGGTCGAAGTGCCTTGGAACGTATAGGTGTCGCCGACCACGGCTGGTGCCTTTTGAATCAGGCGAGCGTTGACCATGTTCGCCCCGCCACTGTTACCATAGTTCGTTTGCCAGGCTGATAGATCACCCGCGCTGCCAGGAGTGGGCGAACCGCCCCATTGCCACAAAAGGAAGTCGCGGCCATCCACGTCGCCATCGCCATCGAAGTTTCCATCCGCTGGACCAAGACCGGTCCCGCCAGCAAAGGCTCTCAAGAAGAGTTGAAAGTCCGGCGCGGAGCCAGTAAGCTCGGCCGAATTTACCGATGCACTCGAGTTGGTCACGGTTTCAACCAGCGTCCAGAACGGGATTTCTCCGGTGGCACCGCCAGGGTTTTCAAAATTACCGCTAACTAAGAGTTCGACGGCCGATACTCGATTGACACCGCTGCACGCCAGGGCAGTCAGGGCGAACATAAAAAACATTCGTTTCATCAGGTTACTCCCTCTAAGAGTTCTCTAAGTTGATTGTTTGATGAGTACCCCGGTCGTTCCTGGGAACCCGCGACGGATTTTCCCATCTCGCAGACGTCACTTGATTAGCCGTACGCCTCAAAACATGCTCACGTAGAAATCAAAGTGCCTACCGGGGAGGGGGCACCTCAATTGCTAACGCCTCAATTCGCCAGACCTCTGCTGCCCGCTAAGAGGCCCAGTCGTTCGCCTATTTGCTTCTCATCCACACGATGTTTGTGACATCTCTAGCTGCAAGCGATACTCACTGCACGATAATTATTTCAGGAGTCAGCGCAAGTCAAACTTATCGAAACCCCAGAAACAGCGATCACGAAGCAGCAAGAACGCCAACCTCCAAGACACAAATGCCGAAGAATATCAATCAGACAAGGGACGGATGAGCCATGTACAGTCTATCAGGATTTTAGACATACTCCGCCCGGATTGCAAGCGCTTTCCTAACTATTTTTCTCGCGTTAAATGTGAAGGCTGCGACACGCCCTCTGTGCGACTGCCAGCCGGTCGGTCAGACCCAATTTTATGCTAAACCGCTTGAGCAATCCACCGGGCGGGGCGCTCCGCCCTCTCAACTGCCAAACAGGTCGCGCTGAGACCGCCCACCAAGTAAGCGGCTAACCACCATCCCGACCAGCCAAACCAGCGACGAAGTTGTGGGTTCCGGTACTGCCGTGGGGGACACAATAGCGGCCAGAGCGCCGGGTCCGGTGCTGCGCTGCCAAGCGAGGTAGTCGGCCCCATCGCTATCGCCATCGCCATCCGCGTCAGCAAAATTGTCCAATCCGTAAGATTGACTCCACACGAGGAGGTCCGCGCCGTTGATTTCGCCATCACGATTAAAGTCGCAGGGATGGGTTTCCCTGATTGTGAGCAGTTGGTTGGGTGACACGTCATGGAATTCTTGGACGATCCCGCTCGCCGGCCATTCGATCCGGATCAAGTCGATAAGATCGGCGTTTGGACCCAAGCCAAAGTGGGCGAGCGGTTCGCTCTGGGAAAGGAAGCTGCTGCTCAGCGTGACTTCATGGACAAGCTTCTTATTGGGAAACGCCAGATCGGGGGTCACCGTGATAAACGCTCCCACGCCATCGGCGTTGGAAATCGTGCCGAGGGCTTCAATCTGCAACCAGTTGTTCTGGTTGCCACCGTCGTTGCGGTACAGCACCGGAGCTTGAAAGTTATTGACGATGAAGATGTCGAGATCGCCATCGCGGTCGTAGTCAAATTTCAGCAGTCCGCGCCCTTGCGAAGTGTCGGTGATACCCGCGCTGGCCGCGACGTCGGTAAAGGTGGTCAAGAAAGGCCCTTGACCATTATTTCTGAATAACCGCACGGGATCGTTCTCATATCCGGCGGGTACCGTGGGGCCGGTGTAGTAGCCGTTCGTCACAACGATATCGAGATCTTTGTCGTTGTCGTAGTCGAGCATTTCGGTGCCCCAACCCCAACCGGCATCACGAACGCCGGCAAAGTTTGACGATTCGAGAAAGACCCGGTTACCAAAATTGCGGAACAATCGATTTCCGGAAGTTGTCGTGCAGTCGCTGGGATGACAAACATCCGAGGTAAACCAGTCCAACATGCCATCGCCATCATAGTCGCCGATGGCCAGTCCCATATCGCTCAGGCCGCGGGTGTTGGCGATGGCCGATGTACCATCGGTGAAGGTGCCGTCTCCATCGTTCCAGAAAAGTCGCGAGGTGCCAAAATCGCTGGTGATCACAATATCTGAGTGACCATCCCGATCGAAATCGACGAAGCGGGGGGTAAAGGAATTGCTTTGATAGACGGGTAGCCCACTGAGTGGACCCATGGCAGCGCCCGAAGCGGCCGTGACATCGGTATAATATCCCGGTTGGGCGGCTCCCAAATTGCGCAGTAGTCGGGCTTGCGGGGGATTCGCGGTATATCCCGATAATCCGCGCCATTCGGTCACGTACATGTCGAGATAACCATCATTATCATAGTCGCCGAACGAAGCGCTGGTCGAGGCGACGTTTGTTCCTCCCAACTGGGCACCGCGCACAGTTGCTTGGTCCGCGAAGTGGCCAGCACCATCATTGATATACAGTTGGTTCCCCTGACCGTTGAAGACGTTACTCACATGCAGGTCCAAGTCGCCGTCGTTATCGATGTCGCCCCAATTCGCGCCACCAGTATTTGGTCCGGGCAGGCCAGCGGTGAAGGCCGTTGAGGTCACATCCGAGAAGGTGCCGTCTTGATTATTGCGATACAAGAATGGCGCGTCCCACTGGCGCGTGATAAACAGATCGGGCCAGCCATCGTTGTCAAAATCGCCAGCCGCAGCGCCTCCCGTTTGGGAAATAGAATCATCGCCCAGCGGCGGAATTGTTGCGGGTAGCGGGTAAACAATTCCCGCCGTGGTTGTCACGTCGGCAAAGGTCGGCACCGCGACCGCTGAATTCGCGCCATGGGCGAGAAGAATGATTGGCAAACCAACGAATAGCGCGAGGCGGCACGCACCGCGCTGGCTGCGGCTGCTCGCACGAGCATCTGCTGGCATTATCGTTGGATTGGCAATCACGAGCAGGATCACTTTCGTAACCGACGGCAGTGCCCGGCACAAGCGAGGGCGACCACCAACAATACGCAACTCGCGGGCTCGGGGATTAAACGCCCTGAAAAATACTGCATCGCCAATGCCCACGACTCAGGACCGACGAGTTGGCCAATTCGTCGGCCGGCAAAGTCATCGGCGGCCGGATGGATGCCACCGAAAACACGCGATAGCGAAGCCTGATCCGAGGCGTCGAAGTAGGTTGCAAACTGGAGTTGCACGGGCGTCATCGGACCATACTCAAAGTCCAGTCCCGAGCCCATCGGAATGTCGTATTCCAAGATTCCCCCCGGGAAATACTCCGAGCCGGTCAGCAGCGTGAGAATTTCAGCGGCCGTGCGACTGTACGTCGAATGCCCGGAGACGTATCCCGCGAACGGTGGCGTGACAAAGCCGTTCAATTGGTACGGCATCCACTCCTCGGCGAGAATCCAACCCACGCCGCTGAGTTCCGAGGGATCATCAAACGGGGCGATGCCAGGAATCGCGCCTTGCCAAGAACGAATCGCGACTTTGCCTTCGTTGCCAGCCAGATGCTCGTGACGCTCTCCGGCAGCCGTGGTTGCCGCCGTGACTACTTCCACAAGCCCCGCCTCCAACGGCAAACCATCGGGATGGTACGAAGGACCACCCGCATCGCTCGACTGGCCCAGTTGCCCCATATAACGAATAAAAGAAATCGGCCGCGAAGAGTCGTAAACCCCTTTATGGTTCCAGGCGGCAATCGCCGCGTCGTGCAAACCGCCATTGAGCGCGAACATGCTCTTGATGTCCCACTCCAAGTCACTCACGACCGGGCCGCTCCCGCCAATCTGTTTCGTGATTCCCAGCAATTCCATCTTGTCGGTGACTTCGTTGCGGATTTCGTTCCAGTGACCCGGAGGGGCCGTCGAACGGGGACCATCGGCCCAGAATTCAGCCATGATGCGACCGAAATCACCTTGCCGGACCAATTCAGGCTCATAAGGCAAGCCCGTGTAAGGATTCACGGCGTAACCCACTTGGTCATAGCTCTCCGTGAACGGCGCATTGGGAGTATTGCCGCGCGTGGCCGGCGAAATATCAATCACCACGCCGTCGTTCGGGTCCAATTGGGCCGACAGCCGAATCAACTGCAACGCATCGGCTTTGAACTTAGCCTCGTTGGGGCGGTCGTTGAGTCCTGGGGGGGTGCCTTGGTCGTGGTACACACCGTTCGAGCTGATGTCTGCAGCCGTCATCGCAAACGGAGTGACCTGGCCCCAAAACGGCGTCAAATGTCTTTGTGTGGCTTCGTTGATGGGCCTGCCAAACTGATCGATGCGACCGCCCAAGAATTGGAGCGGTTGCCAACGGTTGGGGTTGTTCATCGTCGTGCCCGGATTCTCAAAAATCATCGGAGGATTCACGGGCACAAACATGCCGGGCGGACTCGCGTATCGGCCGGCCTCATTCGCCCCGTCGCTCATCCCCTGGTTGATAATCGACTGGGCAACGCGATTTCCCAAGGCGGCGGGCGAATTGCCAACCGTGGAAGTGAAGTCTGGGTTGTAACCCAAGTCGATCATTTGTGTGCGAATATCGACTAACGTCTCGAACGCCCCTGGGCCATTGCCGGCGGGACCAAACACAAAGCGATGCAAGATCACATTGAAGGCCGCATGGCTGATGGCTTCGTCGCGGGCCGCGTTAATATCGCCACCACCGAGCACCTTTTCTTGATGCAAGTACTGAATAGAGTTTGAGTCATACGCTGCCCAGGCATCGTACATGGCGTTCGAAAGAGAATACAAATTCCGCGCGTGGACCGTCGGACGGGCCGTATCAATACTGATCGCATGCAGCAGATGCTCATTCCACAGCCGCGCCCTAGTCATGTCTCCGCGCGCAGCATTCGTCGCCAAGAAGAAACCTAGTACAACGAGCGAGCAACGAAGTGGTCGTTCAAAAAGTGTAACAATGGATTTCAAGAGGATGTCCCCACCGAATAAAAGGAGCTAGTCTCAGATGTTCCGTTCCCGTGAGTGTGCCAACCTCCCTTGGCAGCACACATAGTGCAAAGCGTTTCCAGTCTGACGGTCGACGGTAATGACTTCGCCTCAATGAATAGTCGGACGCTGAGGTCCATGTACTATTATGATTGGAAAGTGCCGATCCGCCAAGAAATTTGCGGACGAACTGACCGCAGGGCGAAGCTTAAGTGTAGAAATGTCAGTTATAGCGTCATTAGCCAACCAACAGAAAAAATCGAAAAGAAAAAATGCTGGGCACCCCAGCGGCGGGGGTGCCCAGCGATTACGCGTCTCAAGAAGTATTCGACCCAACCTTTTTTCAAAAGCCGCAGTCTGCCGCATTGATACTTCTTAATATCTAAAAAAACTAGGCACTGCGGCGACGGACCACGAGCCCAACCAAAGCCAAACCAGCCAACAGAGCAGTGGTCGGTTCGGGAACGCAGCGGAGCGACAAGCAGTCGGCCACAAAAGCTTGGCCAGGATCCTGGAAGAACACGCCGTCTAGCATCGTGATGCGAGTGCGAACTTCCACCGTGCCAGCGGGCGCGGTAGCCATCAACATGAACTCTTCATAGTTCAAGCCTGGATTGGGTCCGCCCAAACCAGCCGCTTCGAGATCGAGCTCCGCACTGCCGATGAGAGTATCACCCGCACCAAGAAAATCGAGGGCCAAGATTGATTGCCCACCAGGAGTGTTCAAGCCTGAGTAATTTGCCTCAGCGCCGAAAAAGCCGGTGAGGATGTACTTCATGCCCGGCGTGCCCGGGTTGTCCTGATAAATGCTACCGTCAACATCGCCAGCAGTGGGATCCCAAGGGGGGTTACCCGTGAAGGCCTTGAAGAACAGGCCCGACCCACCACCATCGACATCGGGAAAACCTTCCGACGCAAGCAAGTCTTGGTAAGCAAGGTCCGCACCACGCGAAGCAACCACGGTCCAGCCGGTCGGCGTTTGACCAAATTGCTGAGTACCACCGGGTTCAAGATCGTTGAATTTGCCATTAATGAGCACTTCTTGTGCATTCGCCACACTCATTCCACAGGCCACCAAGCCCAGGAAAGCCAAGACCAAAGTCTTCTTCATTAGAGCACCTCACAGTTAGTAGATCAGAAAAGTAAAAACACTAACGAACGGATCACAGTCCGCATCGCAATTTCCCCAGCCTCTCTCTTCTCCCCAAAAGACTCTTCCCAAAAAGAGTTGTCCTGCACGTTGACGGTTACTCACCAAGACCCCAATCATGACCCTCCGAAAAAACGTCTTGGAAATAAGTCGGCAGGTTGCCGCCTGTGTGCCCCAACACGCGACGTATTGCCTGAAAGCGGTGTCAAATTCTGTTGGATGCCATTAGTGATAGGCACATTCATTAAGAAACAGTCGAGAAGAAAAGTGTTACACAGCAACTTTGATTATAATCAACGAGCGATAAGTTCCCCCCTCAAACTGAATCCTAATGACGAAAAAAAGTAATTGCAAGCGCTTTCGTAAGATTTTCTCTGATGAGTTGCCAAAGATGGCACTGCGATAAAGTGGGCGTGACCGAGTATCGATTTCTGTCGCCTTACTTCCCGCATTGTTGTGGTATCTTCTTGTGCGAAAAGGATTTAGGTGTTCTTTTGCAGGCTGCGGACGACTGCCGAAGCGAGCTGTCGCTAGATGCTGGTTTTTGACCAGAAAAAAGTTGCAAAGCGAAATTTCTCTTGATAAACTACAGCCGCAAGCGCTTTCAATCCTGGCCACAAGCATGGCAGGCCGACTTATCTGAAAGCATTGCGACTACTTTTCTTACTACGTAAAGGTGTGCTTTACGGAATTCTCTTTGAGTGACCTCGTTTGTGGGAGGGACGGTTCTAATGAAACGACAGTTAATCTTGTTTTTAGCCATGGGTTTCGTGGTTGGCACGAGTTCGGCCAATGGCCAAGTTGTGATCATCGGCGGTGCCTTGAATAACGGTTACCTTGATGATGCCGTGGCAGTGCAGAACACGACAGGCGCTAATCCCACCACCTTCATACCCCAGCCAGCTTCTTGGACCTACGTAGGAACGACGACGATCTTTGGCCCGTTCGTCGACGGAGTCACGGTAGAGAGTTTCGCCAACGGTTCGCCGACTCCGCAGACCACTGGTGCCCTCGGCGATCCGGCTCGCCCCAATGGCTGCAGCAACAATCCGGCAACCGCTGATTGCGGCGCATTCTTCAAAGCCTTTGCGGGAACCACTGTGCGTGGACCTATCACGGTCGACCTTTATCAGGACCACCCAGCCACTCCAGGCAAGAAGTACACACTAACGGGTTGGGCCGGTGGTGGTCCTGGTCACTTGGCAGCAGGGCACGAACTGGCGCTTGAGTTTCTTGATGCCGGCGGAAGTATCATCCCACTGAGCGGCGATATCAATCCCATGACCGCATTGCTCCTCGATAATGGCCTGCCATTTGACTACAAGGAGTATATGGCCATGGCGATCGCGCCGGCTAACGCAGCCGAAGTACGAGCGCGTGTGTCGATGATTGCCGGCATGAATAATCCGGCTGGCGGCGATCAGGCGTTTGTCGTCGACGATATCACCCTCACGTGCATACCCGAGCCTTCCTCGCTCGTGATGGCTGGCTTGAGCTTGATCGGCATGTGCAGCATGCGTCGTCGTAGCTAGGCTTTGTCCCAAAACTGGTATTTGAGTTAAATCGTACTTGAGCGATGCTGTGTGGAAACACTCGTTTCTTGCCAAGGAGGGCTTCGCGATGGCTC
>JAWXAV010000083.1:0-3928 GCA_034439695.1 Bythopirellula sp.
CAGATACCCAACTCCCCGTTCGAGCCGCTGCCGACTATATCGCTCGGAACCCTGCCATCGGCATCAGTATGCTCAATTCCTGACTTTGAAGTTCTCCTGCTTAGCTCGCGTATTTGTTGGATCCTTGGCTGACTTTCTGCTACATCCGTGCTCGATTATAATAAAGGTTGGTTTTTGTCCGTGATGGGTCAGAGCTAATCCTAGAGAGGGTCGCCATGCTTAGGTCATTCGAGGGTGTCTACAGGCAAGGCAGAGTTGAGCTGTTAGAAGTTCTGCCTCCCGATTTGGAAGGGAAAGTGATCGTCACATTTATGAAAGCTGGCTCGGTCGACCTAGTCGAGCGCGGAATCGACGAGCATCAAGCTGCCGACTTGCGTCATCGCTTGAAGGCTTTAGGGGAAGATTGGGACCGACCAGAGATGGATGTCTACGATGCCCTATAGCAGAGGGAATGTGGTTCTGGTGATGTATCTGGACTCGAACTTGCGCACAGCCAAGCGGCGGCCGGCCCTCGTCATCCAAGCAAATAATCTGCAAACGGGCTTGTCACAAGTCATAGTGACAATGATCTCGAGCAATCTGGCTCGCGCGGGACATCCGAGTCGTGTTACTATTCTGGCATCTTCCTCCGCGGGGAAACAAATGGGGTTGCGGACAGACTCGGTTGTGATGACCGACAACCTCGCAACGGTTCTCGAATTGGAGGTCGACCGTCTCCTAGGCAACTTGTCGGATATGACCACTGTGGACGACGCGTTACTTCATACGCTCGGACTTGGATAGAAGTGCGCGTGCGGAAATTGTTTAAATCACCTAATTGACCAATCCCTGATCGCCGCTAAATATCGCTAATAATCTCATAGACGATAATTAGAGGTGCAATGACATCTGTGCTTCTTTCCTGGCTAGCAGTGCCAGAAACGCCGGCACGAGAATCGTGCGCACCACGAACGTATCGAGCAAAATTCCCAGCGTTAGGGCGAAACCGAGTTCGATGATCCCGTTGAGCTCGCTCGTGGTCATCGAGATGAATGTCCCCGCCATAATGACGCCGCAACTGGTGATGATCCCGCCGGTCTCGACGATGGCGTTGCGCAATCCCTTTTGCAAGCCGTGGGCTTGTTGTTCTTCAAGCACGCGGGTCACGAGGTAAATGTTGTAATCCTGTCCGGCGGCCACGAGCAGCACGAACAAAAACAGCGGCACTTTCCAGTCGAGTCCTGTGAACTCCGCGCCGTAGAGCCACTGAAAAACAAGAGACGTAATTCCCACCGTGACGGCATAACTCAGCACGACCGAGACCATTAGATAAGCGGAAATGACCAGCGAGCGGAGCAGAATCAGCAGCACCACGAACACGGCCAGAATCACCAGCAACTCAATGCGAAAGCGGTCGGCCAGCGTCACCGTTTCAAGATCGCGGATGCCCACGGTCGGCCCCGTGAGAGCGAAACGTGCTGCGTGCCACGGCGATGCGGGATCATCGTGGACCTTGGCGAGCACTTTTTCCACCTCGTTCAAGGTGGCCACGGCCTCGCGTGAGAACGGTTGATCCGTGAGGATCAGAAACAGCCGCGTCACTTTGCCGGCGAGATCGCCTGCTTCGGAAACAAACACCGCTTTGGTGAGCGGGCTTTCCTTGGCGGCGAGGGCGAGCAATCCGGAACTCGAAAACAAACTCACACTCCCCGGCGGATCGCCCATGGGCTGGTAGAGGCTACGGACCTGGGCCACGCCCGCCAATTCATCGAGCGGCTTGGCAAGCTCCGCGATCTTAATCTGGCCATCAACGGAGTCGAGATTCCCGGCCTCGCTCTCGGCAAGCACGACCAAAGGGCCAATCTCGCCGGGAGGAAAGTAACGCCGGAGCATGTCGGTGCCGTGGCGGGAAACGCGATGGGGAGCGAGTTCCCCCAGCAGGTCGTAAGTCACCGGCACATTCCACCCCTGCCAAGCGAGCGGCAAAGCAATCAGCAAACTCACCACCAAGATCAGCGCGGGGCGACGCAGCACGGCATCGGCGATGCGCTCCCACAGTCGTTGCCAAAAGGCATCCTCACTCGTGGCGGGATTGATGTAAGTCCCCAAGCGCGTGGCCAAGAGCGCCGGCACCAGCGTAAGACACGCCAACAGCGTGATCGCCAAACTAATCGCGATTGTAGGTCCACTGTAAGCAAACTTGCCAAAAGCGGCGAACGCCATCATCGCCAGTCCGACGATGGTGGTGAACGCGCTCGCCACCAGCGCACCACCCACGCCGTCGAGCGCATTGGCAAGCGCCTCGCGCAAATCTTGCCCCTGTCGGCGCTGCTCGCGAAAGCGAGCCGTCAGAAATAAACAAAAGTCGGTACCCGCGCCAAACAACAACACGATCACAAAAATCTTGGTGGTGGTGAAGACGCGGATAGCCACGGGAAAATCGGGATGATGCTGGCTCCAGTTGGCAAGCACGGTAAGCAAATCAATCGATACCGTGGCAGCCAGACCGATCGTCAGCAGTGGAATCACCACCAACATCGGCGAGCGATAGATCACCAACAGGGCGAGAGCCACAAGAATGATGGTGGTCGTGTGCGTGTTTTCCACGCTCTCCGCCGCAGCGCTCAACATATCGCCGCCAACTGCCGCAGAACCGCTGATGCCGACTTCCAAACCCGCCGGGGCCTCGGCCCGCGCGGCAGCCACGATCCGCTCCACCGCGGCCAACAGAAAAATGTTCTCGGTCGCCATGAATTCATTCTTCAGACGCACCACAATGCGCTGGGCTTGGCCTGATTTGCTGCGGAGCGATTCCCCCACCACCGGCATTTTCTCGTTCCAAACATCGATCACGCCGAGGTCAGGCTCCTCGGCAATCTTGTTGCCGAGCCGCAGGGCGAACTCCCGATCCTCGATGGAAAGCTCCGCATCTTGCCGCGCAAAGACCAACACGATCTGGCTCTTGGAGACATCCGCGGGAAAGGCCGCCGCGCTGAACCGCTCCCCTTGGATGAGCATCGTGTCGGCGGGGAGTTGTTCCAGATCACCGTCGCGGGCCACCGTCGACCATTTGGGGACCACGATCCGCAACCCGATGGCCGCGCAGACCCACGCCACGATCACGATCCAGCGATAGTCGTAAACCAACTGTCCCCAGCGTTTCCAGAAAACAGCGGGAGTAGAGTGAATCGGCAAGTCTTTCACGGCAACTTCCGGTGTCACGACAATGGGGTCTGGCAAGCGGCCCCTATCATGCCATGCCTGCGAGGAAGTGCCAACCGGTTAAGGTAACAATCGGCCAACAAAAAACGGCAGCGACATACCTTGTTGCGGACGCATCGTCATTCCCGCGCAGGCGGGAACCCACTTCCTCACTCCCCCATCGCTTGCGTCTTGGCGAGCAGCCAGTCGCTAAGGCCTGCAACAGAACTTCACTCCTGCCATCGACGATCCTGGAGCTGCCAACTACGGGATACGCCACTCGAATTCCTGGGCGACACGAATGAGTCCAATCCGGATGAAGCGGCCCTGCTGGCCGTCCCCGTCTTCTACGCCGGTGGCGAGTGGGATGCCGAGGCCCAGCTCTATGTCATGGGTGGCCGGTTCTACGATCCGTATGCGGGCCGCTGGGTCACCGACGGCGGCGGCGAGAACGGCTACAAATTTGCCGACAACAACCCAGTTCGCGAGCGGGTGATCGGCGAAACAGTCTATAGCGGAATGTTTGATGACTACAGCTATTACCTCAATCCGCTCAACAACGATCCTGGGGTGGGTGGCTACTTCTTTGGCGCGGGCAAGGTGTTGGGATGGACCGCGTTTGCGGCCGGTTCGGCGGGAGCGGGCATTATTTATGGCGCGGGAGTGCTGACGACGGCCGCAGGATATGGCACAACCACGGCCTATGCCACGGCCACCGGAGGTGCTGTCGCGGGAGGAACTGCTGCCG
>JAWXAV010000084.1:0-4777 GCA_034439695.1 Bythopirellula sp.
GGATTCCGCACCAGGATGGTGTGGCTATATAGGATGTGCCTAGATCGTGTCCTTGCAGAGCTTGTATTCGATGCTGTCGACCAGGGCTTGCCAACTGGCTTCGATCACGTTTTCGTGGACGCCGACGGTGCCCCAGGTGGTGGTTTCGTCTTGGCTTTCGATGACCACGCGAACGCTGGCGGCGGTGGCGGCGTCGGAGTTGATCACTCGTACCTTGTAATCGACGAGCTGCATTTCGTTGAGGCTCGGGAAGAGGCCGTTGAGCGCTTTTCGCAGTGCGGCGTCGAGGGCGTTCACCGGGCCGTCCCCCTCGGCGACTTCGTGATGGAGCTGACCATCGACGATTAATTTGACCGTCGCTTCGGTGATGGGCGTGCCATTGTGATTGACAACGCTGGTGTGATACTGCACCAACTCGAAGTGTGGCTGGTGAATGCCCGCCGCTTTGCGAACCAACAGATCGAACGACGCCTCGGCCGCTTCGAATTGGTATCCGCGATTTTCGAGGTCGACCACTTGTTGCAGCACGCTGTCCATCAGGGCTTTGTCGTTTTGCAGGTTCATTTTGGTGGCGAGCGCGATGATGTTCGACCGGCCAGAAAGCTCGCTGACCAGCACGCGGCGTTCGTTGCCGACCGTCGCGGGGTCGATGTGTTCGTAGCTGGACGCGACTTTGGTGACGGCGTGGACGTGCATCCCGCCTTTGTGAGCGAAGGCGCTGGGGCCGACGAAGGGTTGGTTCACGCGGAAGTGCATGTTGGCGATTTCGTAGACGTAGCGGGAGAGTTCGGTGAGGCGGGTGATGGAGCTAGACGTACCTCCGCTCGCACCACCCACTGAAGCTTTTGACGCACCGCCCGCTACTGTGTTTTTTGAAATTGGGGGCTCGCCTCTAAGAACTTCATAATTTTTCTTCTTGAGGGCGAGGTTGGCGACCACGGAGACCAGGTCGGCGTTGCCGCAGCGTTCGCCCAGGCCGTTGATGGTGCCCTGGACGTGGACCGCTCCGGCGTCGATGGCGGCGAGCGAGTTAGCCACCGCGAGATCGCAATCATTATGCGTGTGAATGCCGAGCGGTTTGTCGATTTTGGTGGCGGCATCGCGGGTGATGGCGGCGATTTCCTCGGGCATCGTGCCGCCGTTGGTATCGCACATGACGATGATCGAAGCGCCCGCTTCCGCCGCGGCTTGGATGGTTTTGGCGGCATACTCGGGGTTGGCTTTCCAGCCATCGAAAAAGTGCTCGGCATCGTAAATCACGTCACGGCCTTGCTCGCGCAAGAAAGCGACCGTGTCGCGGATCATGGCGAGATTTTCTTCCAAAGAAACGCCGAGCACCTCGGTGGCGTGGAAGTCGGAGGTCTTGCCGACGATGGTGATCACGGGGGCTTGTGAGTCGAGGAGCGATTTCATGCCGATGTCGTCGCCGGGTTTCATGCCCTTGCGGCGCGTCATGCCGAAGGCACAGACGCGACTGTGCTTGAGCGGCTTGGCGGCGATGCGCTGGAAGAACTCGGCGTCCTTGGGGTTCGAGAGAGGATAGCCCCCTTCGACGAAATCGAAGCCGAGTTCATCAAGCCGATGGGCGATCAGCACTTTGTCTTCGAGAGAAAAGTTGACGCCTTCGCCCTGGGCGCCGTCGCGCAATGTTGTGTCATAAATCTGTATGTGTGGCATGATTTGCAGTGTGTTCAGGTTGGCAAAACGTAGCAGCCGCGAATCAACGATTCGCCGGGGCCTCGACTCACTCGGGTCAAATAGTCCATTCTAACGGATTTCAAGTCCGTAAGCGTAGACGTATCCCCTGGCGGTCGGGTTCGGGCGGCGAATTCGCCACAATCGGCAGATTTCCTACCGCTGGTACTTGCAGGGATTGGCAAGACCGGTTCCAGTTCAGCGAATAGGCATTGAGAGGACCAAATTGGCGGCACGAGGCCGAGGTTCCAGCCGTGGCTGAGCTAAGTTTGTGCAAGCCGAAAAATCTACTTTTGGGGGAGAAAGAAAATGTCCGGATTGTTTCTGATCGTTGGTGTAGTGTTGGCCGGCATGATTGTGGCGAGCACGTTCAAGCTGCAATCGCCGCAATTGCGCATGGCGGGGCTGATTGTCGCGCTGATGGTGTTGATTTCGTTCTTCACATTGGCGTCGTTTCGCTTCGTGGGTGAAGACCAGATCGGTATCGTGACCAAGAATATTGGTTTCACGTCGTTACCAGCGGGCAAGATCATTGCCACCGCCGGTGAGAAGGGTGCTCAGGCCAAGATTCTGCCGCCCGGTTGGCATCCGTGGTATTGGCCTTTCATTTACGACATTGAATTTGGCGACGTGATAAAAATCCCCGCCGGTAGCGTGGGCATCCTGAATGCGTCCGACGGAAAGCCGTTGCCGCGTGATACCGCTTATGCTCCGGAATGGGATGAAGATAAGGAGGGACTCATGGCCCAGGATGCCGAGTTCTTTCTCACCGAGGGTGGGGGCTATAAGGGACCGCAAACTTCCGTTTTGAAACCCGGTTCTTATCGGATCAATCCTAAGCTCTTTGAAGTGGAACAAACCCCGGTCACCACGATTGAAAAAGCGATGGTGGGCGTGGTGAAATCGAACGTGGGCGAACGCTCGACGGCCGAAGAGCTTGAGGCGGAAGGGGTTACCTCGCGACACTTGGTTAGTCGCGGGGATCGTGGCATTTGGAGGGAGCCGCTCCTCGAAGGTCAAGAATACCTGAACACGAAAGCCTACGAAATCACCGAGATTTCCACGAAGAAGCACATTCGACTTTACACGTCCCAGCAAGGGGTACGTTCCGAAGGTGACGAGGAACGGGAAATTATTGTCCGAACCTCCGATGGTTTTACCTTTCCCGTAGATGTACGGGTGGAATATGAAATTAAACCAGAGAATGCCCCCCTGTTGGTGGCGACAGTCGGTGACGATCAGGAAGGCTTGCGGACGGTCATGAATTCGGCCGTGCGGGCAATTTTCCGCAACAATGCGGAAGGGGTGAAGGCGCTCGACTACGTGAAGGAGCGCTCACAACAGGAAAGTCAATCGCTGACCATGTTAGTCAACGAAATGGCGAAGATCGGCGTGACCGTCACAGCCGTGCGTATTGGGGACGTGGGTAATGAAGAGACGTTGGGCGTGTTGCTTAAGACGCAAACTTCCCGGGAAATCGCGCTCCAAGAACAGGAGACGTTCCAAGAACAGCAGCGTGCCGCAGAGCAGAAAAAGCAGCTTACTAAGACCGAGCAGGAAGCCGAGGAAGAAAAGCGGCTTGCCACGGCGGCCTATGCGGTGAAGATTGCCGAGAATGACAAACTCAAGCAAGTCATCGCGGCCCAAGCCGAAGCGGAATCGGTCGAGATCAAGGCCGAGGCGCAGGCGAACGCTTACAAGTTGATCGCCGAGCAGATCGGCAGCAACAATGCGGCGCTCGTGGAGCTGTTGAACATCGTAGGCGAGAAGCAGATCATGATCACGCCGCGAGTGATGGTCACTGGCGGTGCTACTTCCGCGGAAGGCCAGACGACGGCGCTGATTGGCACGATGCTCGATTCGATGGTGCAAGATGGGCCCCAGCAGAAGCCGGCAGTTCGGCCTGCGGCGCGGTAGACATTTCATCGTTAGCAAAAACAAACCCCGGCCTTGCGGCCGGGGCTGTTTTTTTTGATTGACACCGATTCAATTCACGATATTTGCTTAGCGAAATGATCTGCGTTGTGCGAGACCGCAGAGCGAGACCGCCAACAGTACCAAAGTGCTGGGCTCGGGGATTCCGCCGAACGGATCAAAGCCAGGTTCATGGGTGATCCAGCCGCTGAAATCGCCGCTGGTACCAATGCCTTGCACATGGGCCGCGACATAGAAGGGGCCACTGCCGCCATCAGGATGGCTCAAGAAGGCAAAGTCGGCGGCGACGAGTGTGCCCGCTGCGGGGCCCGCGCCGGTGATGGTGTATTGCACCGACTCACCCACGCCGAAACGTCCATTGGCACCACCACCCGTGGCGAAGCCAAGCTTGACGTCGTACTTGCCGTCGCCGTCAGCCTTGAAGCCGTTAATCAAGGTACTGATCGAGGGACTTGTGAAAGTGCCCACCTTGGTGGGAGCGCTAAAAACGAGCGCGGTGGCGGGATCGTAAGTGGTCCGGAGATTGAAATCGAATTCGCGGACAAATTCGGTTCCCGTGAGATTGGTGGTGGCGAGCGTGAGAACCACGCTGCCGGGCGTGTTCTGATCATCAAAGGTCGCGGTGAGCCAGGGGGCTGACCCTGCGGGCGCGGTCGCGCCGCTGAATTCGATGCTCATCGGAAACGAAATCACCGTGGCAGAGATCGGTGCCAGAGTGAGTAAAGTGAAGAAAGTTGTGGTGGCGGCTGTGGTGCATGTGCGCAAGATTGCGCGCAAAGGTGTCGTGTTCATTAGCTGTGTCCTTTATGCAAGTGCAAAAAACTCAAGAGGGTCTGGCGAATCACTCGGCTACAAAATGCGCTGTAGAAAGGATCACTTACGGAAATGATTTCCACGGCCGTGCGCAGGGGAGCTTTTATAGTCCGTCCCTACTATAATCCGAGATGTTGAAAAATGCTACGGTTGGCCGCAGAAATTTTTTGGATTACCCTGTGGGAGGGGTTTTTGGGCATTGTTAGGCAGGACAGATATCACCCGGTCAATACCGACTAAGAGTCTTTCCGGAAACGATACGTTGATTTTTCAGGCATTTCATGCCGCGAGTCGGTAATTAAATTTCGGCGTGGGGGACGGCGACAGGCGGCGA
>JAWXAV010000085.1:0-10657 GCA_034439695.1 Bythopirellula sp.
GCTTAAACAAGTTCTCTGGGTAAGACACAATATCGTGCCTAATGTAGGAGATTCTTTCGGGATCAATAGTCTTACCAATCTCAGAGTGGCGCTCTTTTATCTTTCCGCTACTGTCGAGGCCCTTGGTGGTCACTGGAAAAAGGCGGTACCAACTTATGCCGTTGGCTTCGTGTGTATCATACACGAGTCCTGGACGTTCTTTGCCTTCCACGTCAAACATGTAGTGGTGCTTTTTATGGGGGTGCGGTCGTTCATTTGAAGCACTGTGCAAGTGCAAGTACACGAAGTCTACTACGTCGCCGCGCTGCAATACCATAGTTCGATTCATTCCTGATCCTCCGAAATATCGGGGGGCCTGCCGTACATGATGTCTATTAGCCGTCGCGATTCCTGCACATCGTCGTCCATGAAGCCTGGCGGCCAATTCTGAATTCTACCTCGTTCGTCAATCTCGATGGGCTTTAATGTTGAATACCGATAGCCCTGTTCTGACTGATCCAGACTGGCGAAATAAATTCCAATGTTTGCTTGACCGAGGGCAATTTTTTCTTCGAGAATTTCCCGAATCACTCTGCGGATGATCAAGTCGCTATGCGTTTCGATGATCATCCATTTCCCAGACTTCGCTTGGTGCATCAAGAATTCGGCAACTTTAAGCTGCAAACTCGGGTGCAAATGAACCTCGGGATTCTCGACCGCCATGATCTCGTATTTCTGCATCAGTGCTGACTGCACAATGAGCGGAGCGAGTTGGTGAAAGCCGGAACTCATTTGTCCAGGGGTTTGAGGTTGGTCGAAAAAACAATCGTGACCTATTCGCGCGACGCTCCAAGGTCCATCATAGTGTCGATCGTATTTGTGGCGGCCTTCATCATCATCGGGTATTGGAAAATTCTCTGGGATTGATGCATCTAACAAAGCAACCGGAAGAATACCCCACGCAGAGGAAAGAGCCCATCTATTCCCCGATTCGTCACTACCCTCGTCGCAAACAATAGTGCAACCAACAAGCTCGTCCATCCACTTTCCGACAAAGCCTTCAACTGTCGGTGTATGATAGGGCGGATCGGATGAACTATTAGACCACTTGTTCCACGCAGTGGTTGGCTCCACGAAATTGTAAGCGAATGCTCGCTCAAGCCACCAAGTCGCTTGTCCGTTCGGACCGACATACCTTGTTTTGACAGCTTCATCTGGATCACTAGGTGTTTTCCAGCTATCAAACCCCTGCTCGTGTAAGTAGTGATAAGTATGCACGTCTCTGATGGCACTAAGGGTAAAAACACCCGCCAAGAGTCCATCGAGCAATTCTCGGATACGTTGGCGGCAAGTTGAAATCAGCTGACGCAATGCACTTTCGTTGAGCATTCCTGCCAGGCACTCAATTTTGGCGTCCTTTTCATATCCAAGATGATAGTAGCCAAGCTGCAGTTCTTTCGCGCTATCAACGGCATTGAAGTCGGGTAGGAAACCTGCTGAGCAGATAATCGAGTATTTCTCGTCATCCTGAGCGTTAAGTTCTCCAACGCCTTCAAAGCGTATCGAATAATTGTCATTGATCAGCAATTCCACAGTGTGCCGAGCGTTCGGTACATGCTCACCACAATGATGCGTCGGGTGCGAAAGTCGAATTCTAAACTGGGTTCCTTGAGAGCATTTGCCAGACCAAAGGAAGTCCTGGAGCTCATTACCTATTACTGTTTGATCTAGATCGCTCTTTGGCAACTCAAAGCTCTGAGTCGCTTCGAATTCTAATCCCAGGGTGCATGGAGGGCCAAATTCTGATTCCCTTGCTCGATCTGCCAAAACCTCAGGAGCATCTGCGCCCGAAAGATGAATAAATGCGTTAGTGGAACCGAAGTCATATATTGCCTCACCACCTCCGGAGTAACCTAAGGGGAACAATTTGGACAATCGCAGTGAGCTTTTAAGTTCTTCCAGCGACCTGAGCCAAGTCGATTTTCCTGATCCATTCGTCCCGCAGAGGATCGTGAGCGGCTTGATTTCAAGTCGAGCTCCGTGCAAGTACGAGCCGATTCCCCGAAGTGTCATTGCACGAAGCGCGAGGTTTGCTTCCATTGAGTAGTTCTCAGTGTTGCTGGATACCAGCGGCTATTCTAACACCGCAAATTTGAATCACTAAAGCCCATAAATCTCACCATACTTGGCCGTGAGTTGCTCGATCAGTGGTCCATGCGAGAGCGGCTTGCCGGTGATTCGTTCGGTGACTTGCGCGGTGAGAGTGGTCAGGGGCATAAACGATCACTCTTTTTCCAAGTCCAGCAAAATCTCATCGAGTAGAGATTGCTTGATATGTAGCGTCGACAATGTTGGTAACAAACGCAATATTTCAATCACTTCTATAACTGACCGCTGCTTACGCCGAATTGAGCGAAGCAAAATTCCAATCGTACCATGGACGGGGATAGACAGATTTCGAGCAGCGAGACGTGCTGCAGTATCGTCTGTTAGCAACAAATCGGTTCTTTTCAACGTGGCGAGTTGAAGGGCCTGTATCTCGCCGACATGCAAAGCGAACAGTCGAGCTGTTGCTTGCAATTCTGAGGTCAAATTCAAGTCCGGGGCAGTGCGAGACAATGCGACGACAGGAGATGATAACGCCGAGGGACGATGTCGCTCGACTTCTTTCCAGACAGCATTTGGAACCAAAACTTCTGTAAAGTCCGCCAAAAGTTCTAGGCAGCCGACCTCGTCGAGATGAATGATAGGCCCGGCGTCACAGACAACCACTCGTTCAGCGAAATCAGTCTTCGCCATGCAAACCCCAGGCTACGTCTTCTCGGATGAATTCTTCGGCCAATGCTGGGCCATGAGAATCGAGATAACGCCGTAAGGCCTCAGCCAATAGTCCATCGAAATCTGCGACCCAGCCATCTCGCACAAATGCCTGCGCCTGAGAAACCAATTCCTCGGGAAGAGTGACGTTGATTGCAGTAACCATTTTTTATCCATTTGTCGAGATTGCATGCCTGCAATTCATTATATCTCAAAAAAGGGCGGTGTTACAGCCCGTAAATCTCGCCGTACTTCGCGGTGAGTTGCTCGATCAGTGGTCCATGCGAAAGCGGTTTGCCGGTGATGCGCATCGCGAGTTGGGCGGCGCTGTAGCGCTTGCCGTGGGCGTGGATGTTTGTGCGGAGCCATTCGCGTAAGTTGTCGAACTCACCGCAGCGAAACTCTCCATCGAGATCGCCTAAGTCTTGTTTGGCTTGGGCGAAGAACTGCGCGGCGTAGAGGTTGCCCAAGGCGTAGGTGGGGAAGTAGCCAAAGAGTCCCGCGCTCCAGTGGACGTCTTGCAGCACGCCGTCGGCGTCGGTGGGCGAGACGACGCCCAAATACTTGCGGTACTTTTCTCGCCAGGCGGTTGGCAAATCGGCCACTTGCAGTTCATCTTCCAGTAGTGCTTTTTCCAACTCAAAGCGGATGAGGATGTGCAGATTGTAGGTGACTTCGTCGGCCTCAACGCGAATTAGCGATGGCTGCGAAGCATTAATCGCGGCATAAAAGTCGGCGAGCGCGACATCGCCCAACGCTTGCGGAATCGCTTGCTGGGCTTGGGGAAAAAAATATTCCCAGAATGCGCGGCTGCGGCCCACTTGGTTTTCCCACATGCGAGATTGCGACTCGTGAATGCCCAGCGACACATACTCGCCCGTGGGAAGTCCGAAGAATTCTTGCGGCAAGCCTTGGTCGTAAATGCCGTGGCCCGCTTCGTGGAGGATGCTGAAGAAGCCGTCTGAGAATGCGTGCTCATCGTAGCGCGTGGTGAGCCGCACGTCGCCGGGGCCCAGACCAGCACAAAACGGATGATCGGTCACATCGAGTCGGCCCGCTTGGAAATCAAAACCGATCTTCGCGGCAGCTTGTGTGCCGAAAGCTTCTTGGGCAGGTTTCGGATAGTTCCGTCCGAGCAGACTGACATCAGGACGCTGGGAACTCTCGGCGATGGCTTGCACCAGCGGGACGAGCGCATCGCGGAGTTCGGCGAGGACGCGAGCGACATTCGCGGTGGTCTCGCCCGGCTCGTAATCGTCAAGCAAGGGATCGTAAGGGGTGACCGTGAAACCAAGCGCCGCAGCTTCCTGTTTCTTAAGGCCGAGCATCTTTTCTAGGATCGGCTGAAAGCTGGCAAAGTCGTTCGCTTTCCGCGCAGCGGCCCAGATTTGTTGACCTTGCACGCCCGTACGAGTGAGTTCTTCGACGAGTGTTTGCGGCAAGCGAGTTTTCTTGTCGTAGTCGTGCTGAAGATGTTTGATGACCGCGCCGGTGTCGCTGGTGGGGTCAGCGGCCAGCGGGCTATCGGCAAGCTCGGCGAGCCACTCGCCCATGATCGGTGCCGTTTGTTTTTGATGCACCAGCCCCGCGATGTAGGCCGCTTGATCAGCCCGGTACGCACCGCCGGCGGGAGGCATCTTGGTCCGCTCGTCCCATTCCAGCAATTCTTGAATGCTGGCGAGTATCGTGGCCTCGCGGACATGGCTGCATAGTAGCGAGTATGTTTCGTTACAGGTTGTCATCTACTGTTCTACTGCTCTTGTGGATAGAATGGTTTGCATATCATTGAACCGCAATTGAGTGGTTAGTCGCAAGGTCTTCGTTTCGGTGGGTTTCACAATGCTCGATGTTTTGGTGATTGCTCCGCATCCCGATGATGCCGAACTCGGCATGGCGGGGGCGATTTTGAAGTTTGTCGCCGAGGGTTTGCGGGTGGGAATTTTGGACCTCACCAGTGGCGAGCCGACGCCGCATGGCTCGCTGGAAATTCGAGCCAAAGAGACGGCAGCCGCGACGAAAATTTTAGGCATCGAATGGCGTGAAAATTTGGGCCTGCCAAACCGCAGCCTCGAAGCGACCCTCGAAAACCGGGCGAAGCTGGCCGGCGTGATTCGGGAGCAGCGTCCGCGGTGGTTGTTCGCACCCTATTGGGTTGATGCCCATCCCGATCACGTCGCCGCGACCGAGTTGGTTGACAGCGCTCGCTTTTGGGCCAAGCTCACCAAGACCGATCTCCCCGGCGAGCCGTTTCATCCGCAGCGGATTTACAATTATTACTGCGTCCATTTGAAGCAAGCGTTGCAACCGGCGTTTGTACTCGACATCAGCGAGCAGTGGGAAGCCAAGTTCGCGGCGATCCGATGTTTTGAAAGTCAGTTCATCACCGGTCGACCCACCGATCCGCCGACGTTTCTTGACGGCCTCCGCGACGAAGCGGCGTACTGGGGCAAGACCATCGGCTGCCGCTACGGCGAACCGTTTACGTGTCGCGAGCCGCTGGGAATGAAAACGATGGCGGGGTTGGTGTAGTTGTTTGGCTCATCGGCGTGATACACTCCTGTTCTTTCGCATCTGAGTCTTGATATCGATCCCATGACCACCGTCCCCCCCGCCGAAGAATCTGCAAACACAATGCTTACCCCCCATGAGCAAGCGAGCGAATTTCTGCTGGGGCGGATCAATTATGAGCGGCTTGCCGAGCCGCCCTATGGCCAGCGGCACATGAAGCTTGACCGTATGCGGGAGTTGCTCACGCGGTTAGGCAATCCCGATGCGGGGCTGCCAATCGTGCATGTCGCGGGGACTAAGGGCAAGGGTTCCACCTCGGCCATGGTTGCTGGGGTTTTGCAGGCCGCGGGTTATGAAACGGGTTTGTTCACCTCGCCGCATCTGGAGCGGATCGAGGAACGCTTTGTCGTGAACGGACTCCCCTGCCCTAGCGACGATTTGGTTACCCTCGTGGAACAACTGCGCCCCGTTGTCGAGCAAATGGATCGCGCGGCGGAAGCGGAAGGTTTGCTCGGTCCGACGTACTTTGAACTGACGACGGCCATCGCACTCATGTTTTTTGCCGCGCGGAAAGTGGACATCGCGGTGTTGGAAGTCGGACTCGGTGGCCGCTTGGATTCGACAAACGTCTGCCAGCCGGCGATTACGGTAATCACCAGCATTAGCCTCGATCACACGAAACAACTGGGTTCGACGGTCGAAGAAATCGCTGCGGAAAAAGCGGGCATCATCAAACCCGGCGTGCCGGTGCTGTGTGGGCCACTCGAACCGGGACCGCGCAACGTGATTGCCGAGATTGCTCGCCAGCATGGTTCGCGGATGATCGAAGCGGGCCACGATTTTCAGTACACGTATCAACCGCCGCAAAACCTCGAAAAGCGCGAGCGCTTGGGACGTCTTGATTTCAGCGGCGATCTGGGCAGCGAAGACGCGGAGCTTACCAAGATTCCGTTGCGGATGCTGGGCGAGCATCAGGCGGAAAACGCCGCGCTGGCCATCGCGATTGTGGCCCGGTTGCGTAAGCAGGGTTGGTCGATCTCCAGCGAGGCCATTCGCGAGACGTTTGCCGAGTTGGTCCTGCCGGGCCGGATCGAGCTGATTCAACGACGACCAGCAGTCGTGCTCGACGTCGCACATAACGTGGCGGCGGCGGAAGCGCTGGTCAACGTGATCACCACCTGTTTTTCCTGCCAGCGGCGCACCCTCGTGTTGGCGGCTACGAAAGACAAAGATTATCGCGGAATCGTGCGCGTGCTTGTGCCGCACTTTCAGCGGATTGTCGTCACCGAATACCGCAATAATCCACGAGCCGTTGAAACGGAAAAACTCGGGGAGATCGTTCGTGAGGAGTTGGCCAAAATCGGCGGCAATCAGATAGTGGTGACTGAGAAACCGCTTCCCCAAGAAGCTTGGCGTATGGCCCAGGAAGTCGTCGAGCCGGATCAGCTTGTGTGCATCACCGGCTCGTTTTTCATTGTGGCCGAGTTGCGGCCTGTTTTGCTTCACGACGCTTGAGCCGCAGTGATTTCCGCGACCGTACGCGGCGAGTAATCATGACTGCCAAACAGCAGCCTAGGTAAGTCAACATCACGATTCCTTTCGCATTGATCCCCCTCCCTCGCGGGAGGGGCTAGGGGAGGGTATTTTTCATTGCGGCCATGTCCATCGCGGCTCTTCGCGCCACTCCCAATCGCCATCGCTGGCCGGGGTGGGTGGATCGAGGTCGGCGACCGGCGCGCTGTTCGTTCGCCAGGCCAATTTGGCTTGCCGACGTTCACCGCGAACCTCGTCCTGCAAGTTGGCGACCAAGCGGGCAATCGTGGGATCGGACCAAGGCAAGCGATTGCTGGGGCGTTCCGCGGTAAGCGTGTCCATTTCCATCGCGGCGTTGACGGGGACATGAATCACCGTGCAAACCACTCGGCGAGTCTTCTTGAAAGCGACCATCGTACTGTTCCTCTACCCTGGCGAGCGGGTGGGTTCCGCTCTGTTGCGTTCATAAGATGATTTGAAAAGAGGCGGTGTGTTGCCCAAGCCTAGTAATCCCTTAGCGTTGGAGCGGAACACGTTCGCCCGGCGGGCTTGGTCGCCACGGCGACCTCCCCCAACCTTGTTGGCAATTCAGTAATGCAGACCGCGTGCCAAAGTTGGGGTTCGTGCTGTTGGGCTGTGAAATAAGCCGAGAAATCAGCACTTTTACGGATTTGCTAGCGAGTATCGCCCCTCATTGGAAATTTCTGCAAGGAAGAAATTGCAAAACGCCTTGCAAGCAAGCGGAAGATGTAGTGGTTGGAGAAAAACTTACTCGCCGTGCATTTCGTGAAAATGTCTACTGGTAGTGGCTGGTTTGGCCGCACCCACGAGATGATGTGGTTTGGCGGAAAAAAACTCGCGATTTTTTCTTCGTTGGGCCGAGGCATACAGCATGTAGTATGCCCTATCGACCCAATTTTCAAGGAACCTGCACCTAAAACAATTTAGCGCGTTGTTGATTTTATCACAAACGGGTGCCCTTTTTTAGCCGCTAGTTTTGGCCGCGCAGTTTAACATGAGCCGCAACGCGCTAGCGCCCGGTTCTTTTTTGTGATTTTGAAACCGGCTCAGTCTCGCCGGTTATCCGCCATGGGTTCAATCGTCACTTCGACGGAACCGAGCACGTTGAGTGCTTCAACGCCCGCAGCGATTTTTCCTAGGACGATGATGCCGGGATCGGGGATGCTCTGGCCGTCGTGGCTGTAGTAGAAGGCCACGTCGGAACTTGGCGACCAGTAAATGAGGTCGCCAACTTCAAAGGATTTCTGCCGCTTGCCACCCTCTGAGAGCGCCCTCGGCAAGTGCGCGAACTTCTCGCGCCCGAACAAGTCAGCCATGGTCAGCGTGAGCGGCAGGAGCGAGACGAAGTCGCGGGTTGTTTCGTTGTTGAGCAATGTGGCGGTTAGTGTGGTGTTTTCAAACTTAAGGCTGATCTTCATGGTGCCGACCGTTTTGTTCCGCGTTTCTAAATCCATCGGATTTTACCGAGGCATTCAAAACACTGCTCTGCAAGTCAGTAATAGCGCCCGTGCGACGCTTTGCCATGTCCGCTTCGATGGAGTATGATCGCGACTAGTAGAGTGGGTGCTTGCACGGCGCGTTCAAAATGGTGAGTGCGAATAGCTGTATGACGACCTTTGCTGCCTATGCCACTGATTTTGAGCTATTTCCTGCAACGGGCGAGGCCTTCGAACACTTGTCACCACTTGTCAGCCTGATTCAGAGAGTAGAGTTTGTATTGCGCGTTGCAGACCCCACCATGAACCAGGGACAGATGGTGTCTGACTTTGACACCCTGCTCGAACACGCAATAACTGCAAGCGGCGGTCATGAGCATCACCTCGCCGTACCTCATGGGGTTCCCCAGGAACTTGATTTTGCCTTTAGCTATGAGGGGAAGTCCGTTGCAGTCGAAATCGAGAAGGCGAATCGAGAGAAAATCCTTCGTGACATTCTCAAGTGCCATATGTACCTGCATGCAGGTGCAGATTTCGCATTAATAGTATTGCCTCGCAACTACGCCCATAAGCACGGTGTCTGGAATCTGTTCGACTTTGGCGTACAGCGATTGTGTGAGTGCCACACTTATGGTTTCGGCAATCCAGATCGATTGGGTCGAATTGCCTTGTTAGGTTTTACGCAATATGAGCTGGCGACGGACGCGCCACTCTCAACTCTTACACGGCAGAGGATGCGAATTGAGTCATCATTACCTCACGAGAGCCCCTGAGATGGCCTAGAAATATCAACAAAGGCCGAATCACCCAAGCTAAGATTGTCGAAATTTGTGGAGGTGCCGCATACATACTGAATGTAGAATAGAGCGTTCTACCATCTCTTAATCATATCCCTTGCCAGCCGACATGCCAACTGTTGCTGTAAAACCTGAACTGCTTCGCTGGGCGATCACTCGTTCTGGTTTGCCGACGGAGGATCTTCTCACGAAGTTCCCCAAACTGAACGAGTGGACCCGTGGAGAGCGGCAGCCGACTTTCCGACAGCTTGAACAGTTCGCGCGGACTACGATGACGCCGTTTGGGGCGATGTTTCTTGAAAAACCACCCAAGGAAGAATTGCCGGTTCCCGACTTCCGCACACGGAATGATGCGCCGCTACGGCTCTACAGCCCCAATTTGCTCGACACTATCCAGACCATGCAGCGAAGGCAGGCGTGGATGCGAGAGTGGCTTGCCGACCAAGGGAAAGAACCGCTTGATTTTGTTGGAGCAGCGTCGACGAGCGCCAATTTCAAGTCACTGGCACAACGGATTCGTCAGCGGCTCGATCTCGATGCCGAATGGGCCGAACGTCTTCCCAATTGGGAAGACGCACTTCAAACGCTGCGCAGAGCGATTGAGCGAATTGGAATTATAATCTTCAGTAACGGCGTAGTGGGGCTCAATACCCATCGCCCGCTGGACCCTGAGGAGTTCCGGGGATTTGTGTTATGCGATCCCCTAGCCCCCGTGATTTTCGTCAACGACGCCGACACGAAGTCGGCTCGTATTTTCACACTGGCGCATGAGTTGGTTCACGTATGGCTCGGGACGGATGGAGTCTTCAACTTGGAAAACTTGATGCCGGCTAGCAACGAGGTTGAGCGATTCTGCAATCGCGTTGCGGCAGAGTTTTTAATTCCCGCCTACAAATTGACGGAGCGTTGGAACGAGGCCAGAGCGACCGAGAAGCCGTTCCATACCATCGCCCGCTGGTTCAAGGTCAGCCCTGTGGTTGCAGCACGGCGTGCGCTGGATTTGAACTTCATCACCAAGCCTGAGTTCTTTCAATTTTACGAAGCGGATCGAGCCGATTGGTTGAAGCAAAAAGACAACGATCGTAAGAAGTCTTCCGGAGGAAACTTTTACGCTACTCAGAATGTGCGATTGGGAAGGCCCTTTTCTGCGGCGGTCGTCCGGGCCGCGCTCGAAGGGCGAATTCTTTATGAAGAAGCGTTTCATCTTACCGGCATGAAAGGTGATACGTTCCACAAATATGCGGACATCGTCCTTCAAAGAGTGAGGGATGAACGTGAGTAAACGCTATCTGCTGGATGCTAACGCTTTTATCGAAGCGAAAAACCGCTATTATGGTTTCGACCTTTGCCCCGGATTCTGGGCATCGCTTGTAGCTCAACATGGAGCGAAGCGGCTCTGGAGCATTGACCGGATTGCCGCGGAATTACAAGAACAAGATGACGAGGTGAAAGATTGGGTTGAGAACAAAGGAGAATGTCCCCCGTGTAGTTGAAAAGCATGGCGGTTCCTCCGCCCAGAAGATACCTTCTGGGAAGAACCATTTTCCCTTTATTGGAGGAACCAAC
>JAWXAV010000086.1:0-9850 GCA_034439695.1 Bythopirellula sp.
AAAGAAACCCACGAAAATTCCTGATGAACCCCATTTACGGAGATTAACTCTGCTTCCTCTACTAACTCCTGTTCCATAAAATTTGCGCACGCCGCGCAATATTCGACTGTTTGTAACACGAAAAGTCACAAAAAAGTGTGACCGCTGATTCACATCGATAGGCGCTAATAAGAAGACATTAACACCAGGCCATGCAGCAAGGAAGAAAGCAGGAATAGTATATAAATACCATATGTGGACCTGTCTCTTTTCTTCTTCCGGGGGTGGCGAAGTTACTCGCCGAGGCTCGTCACTTCTTATCCTGGGCTATTGGCTGATATCTCTGCGAGGCTGTGATTTTTTGCATAGGTCTGGCGAAATAATTTTCTGGCAGTAATTGACCGCCCCGGAAGCACGCCGCATGAAGATGGCCGACGGGGGAACTCGTCCGGCCCTGAATGTCCAATTCGCCAGTGACGGCGACGCCCAGATGATCATCGCGGTGGATAGGTGGGGCGGGCATGAAGGGTTCTCCGAATCTTTATGTGCTTACTAAGCCATTTTAGCAGGCGAGCCGGAGGACGTTAGTCCCCGGAGTTTTCATTTGACAAAGACACGTCTCAAGGTGCGTATGATCGGTCGAGTTTCCAATGAACATCCCGCAGGGATACTCGTTGTGGATAGGTCTGGCTATTAAGTAAGATTGTATATGCCATGAATAATTGCAAATGTAACGAATTACCCGAAATCAAGGGTGCGGATGTTGAATCTTATCTTCACGAGCATCTCATCGAAAAGCGAGTGAATAATGAAGATTGGACAATACTCTACGAATGTAAATTTACTGGTACTCAGTGGATGCTAAGTTATCCTTATTCCTATGCTCATGGAGGAGGTCCACCTCTACTTAGCAAGCTTTCGTAATTCTTCTTTTGGTCCCGGTCATCCCCCGGTTGCCAACTCGCCGTTTCTTGTCGATAATCTGGGATTCCCGCTAGCCCCGGAGTCTCGACATGCAGGACAAACTCCCTTCCGCCACTGCTCTGACTTTCGACGACGTGCTGATCGAACCGCGCTACAGCGAGGTGGTTCCCTCGGAAGTGGACGTCACTACGCAGCTCACCGAGCGGATCGAATTGCGGATGCCGATTCTTAGTTCGCCGATGGATACCGTCACCGAGAGCAAGATGGCGATCTCGCTCGCGCAGGAAGGGGGCCTCGGCGTCATTCACAAAAACATGTCGATCGAACGGCAGACCGAAGAGGTCGACAAGGTGAAGCGCAGCGCGAACGGCATCATCGTCGATCCAGTCACGTTACCTCCCAATGCTAGCGTTGCCATCGCGCGGCAGACGATGGATGAGTCGAATGTTTCCGGCATTCCAATCACCGAGAACGGCAAGCTCGTGGGTATTCTCACTCGCCGTGACCTCCGTTTTCTCGAAGACAACAGCCTGCCGATCTCCGAAGTGATGACCGGCGAGCCCTTGGTGACAGCACAGGGGACTGTAACGCTTGAGGAAGCTGAGAAGATTTTGATGGCAAAAAAGGTCGAGAAACTGCTGCTCGTTGACGAAGATAACAGACTGACGGGCCTGATTACGATCAAAGACATCGACATGATGCGGCGATTCCCTCAGGCCTGTAAAGATGCCCAAGGGCGTTTGCGGGTGGGTGCGGCGATTGGCGTGTTCGATTTTGAACGGGCCGCGAGCCTCATCGAGAAAGACGTCGATTTCCTGGTGGTCGACAGCGCGCACGGGCACTCGTCGAACGTTATCGAAACAGTCAAACAACTTAAAGCCAAGTGGAACATCGAGATCGTCGCCGGGAATGTGGCGACGGCCGACGGTTGCCGCGATTTGATCAAAGCGGGTGCCGACGCCGTGAAGGTGGGAATCGGGCCCGGTTCGATCTGCACGACGCGGGTGATTTCCGGAATCGGTGTTCCGCAGATAACAGCAATATTGAATGTCGCTCGCGCGGCGATGGGTTCCAAGGCACGGATCATCGCCGACGGTGGCATACGCTTTTCAGGAGATATTACCAAAGCCCTCGCCGCGGGTGCCCATGTTGTGATGTTGGGCGGCTTGTTGGCGGGGTTGGACGAAAGTCCCGGCGAACGCGTGCTCTTCAAGGGCCGCACCTACAAGGCCTACCGAGGCATGGGATCGCTGGGGGCGATGGTCCACGGGTCAAGCGAGCGCTATCGCCAGTCGGCGGGTAGCGCGAGCAACGGTAAGTTGGTCCCCGAAGGAGTCGAGGGCCGCGTGCCGTACAAGGGTTCGCTGAGTCCCTACCTGTATCAACTGGTCGGGGGCTTGCGGGCGGGAATGGGTTATTGCGGAACGAAAACCATCGAGGAACTGCGCACGCACGCACGCTTCATCCAAGTGTCGCCGGCGAGTGTGCGGGAGAATCATCCCCATGATATTGCCATCACGCAGGAAGCACCAAACTACACGGCGGAATTTTCGTCCGTGGAAGAACATTAACCTCGTGTGCGCGTTGGCGTTGGGACTCTTGAGTACCCACGCCCAATTCTTATCAGCGGCCGATTTGCAATGGGGCCGCGCCGCGCAATCTCGCCTTGAACCAACTGTTCAAGAACTTGTCGAACAAGAATTCGATGCGCCGTCAGATGAAGTTAGCAATGAACTCGCAGCTCCGAGCGATCTCTCTGCTGGTTCCGCCGTGATGGCTGCCGCTTGGGAAGATGACGACGCCCTAGCCGCCGAATTGGAAACCGCGCCTGCGGAAGTTGTTTCCGGAAGCGATGATAACCCTGGCGACACGAACCCACTCAATACGGTTGATCCGTTCGAGTCCGACGACCGAACAGCCCAACTGCCCGAGGATCTGTTTGAAGAACCGGCCGGTGAGCCGATTCCGCAGCTTGAAGAGCGGATCGATGCCATTGAAGACGCCGTGGACAACGAAATTGACCGCCGACGGAGCGAACCGGAAGAGTTGCTACAAGAGCCTCAAGATTCCAGCGAAACCGAGACGCTCGAGTCGGAAGATTTGGACGAAGATCCGTCTGACGACGCCGCCGAGCGCGGCCAAGTTAGTGGTGAAAACGGTACGCAGAGCGATCTCAATTTCCAATTGCAAACTCCCGCAAAGCAACAACCCGAAGTTGTCCGGCCCTATCAAGAAGAACAAGACGCCCGGATGGCTGACGAGCTCAGCGAGAGTCAAGAGAGCTGCGAGGAAGAACTGGCGGCGCTCAGAAGCGACCGCATCAATAGCGTCGATTTGAGCATTCATGTCGACGGCGTGGCGGGTGA
The DNA here is from genome assembly GCA_034439695.1 of Bythopirellula sp. GTDB lineage: Bacteria > Planctomycetota > Planctomycetia > Pirellulales > Lacipirellulaceae > Bythopirellula. Next base: position 3,270 of record JAWXAV010000086.1, read on the forward strand.
AGATTATCCCTACGAATGCGCCATAGGCGACGAAAAACTTGAACCGCGTGTTTGGCCCGAGATCACGTACACATGGAAAGCCTCGGCGTTGTGCCACAAGCCACTCTACTTCGAGCAAGTGCAACTCGAGCGCTACGGCCACAGTTGGCCACGCTGTGCCCAACCGCTTGTTTCAGGCGCGCACTTCTTTAGCTCGATTGCAATCTTGCCTTACAAGATGGGTATTGAAACGCCAACGGAGTGCATTTACGCCTTAGGCCACTATCGCCCAGGAAGCTGTGCGCCGTACTATATCGAGGCGTTGCCGTTCACCTGGCGGGCAGCGGCGTTCCAAACGGGTGTGATCACTGGGATTCATTTCGCAATTCCCTAAGCCGCTGATGCAACGCATCGCACGGAATCCGCTGCGGCGATACAATCGATGGCATGAACCTTCTCACCCGTGCGGAGTCTCGTGACGTTGATCGCTGTGCGATTGAAGAACTCGGCATCCCCGGCATCGTGTTGATGGAGAACGCCGGTCGTGGCGTGGTTGATGTGCTGCTGAGCCGTGAAGCAACGGTTCACACGGTCTTGATACTCTGCGGCAAAGGCAACAACGGTGGTGACGGTTTTGTCATTGCCCGCCACTTGGCTATTCGCGGCGTTGAGGCCCGTATCGCTTTGCTTGCTTCGCCCAATGAGTTTGCGGGTGATGCGAAAACGAATTTCCAAATTCTTGAGCGCATGCAGGTGCCAATCACTGATCTTTCCCATTCGGATAATATCCCAGCCGCACTTGATGAACTCGTCGCGGGCGCTGACTGGCTCGTCGACGCCATGCTTGGCACGGGAGCCGTTGGCGAGCCGCGAGAGCCGTATCGCTCAGCGATTGCTTGGTTGAACCAGCAGGCAATTCCCAAGTTGGCCGTCGATCTTCCCAGCGGTCTCGACTGCGACACGGGAGAGCCGTCGGAAGCGACTGTTCGGGCCGATGTCACCTGCACGTTCCATGCGCCAAAGGTCGGTTTTTCAATTGCGACGGCCCGCGAATTCCTCGGCGAGTTGCATGTGGTTTCGATTGGGATTCCCCAGGAGCATGGGGTGGGGGCGGTGAAAGGGATTTGAAAAAGGCAGTTTACGTTTCGCTCGCGAGTTTGTTCCTGGTGGTGGGAACCATTGGTATTTTGGTTCCTGGCATTCCGACGACTCCTTTTCTGTTGCTCAGCAGCTATTTCGCGGCACGTTCCTCTCCCCGATTCCACAATTTTTTATTGTCCTCGAAACTGATCGGGCCGATCCTCCGCGATTGGCAAGAACGGGGCGGGTGCAGGAGCGGGTGAAATGGCGGGCGACTTTAATTGTTGTTCTCGCGTTGGCTATTTTTGCATACGCGGCACCACTGCCTGATTGGGGACAGGGTTTGGTCTTACTTCTAGGGATCGTCGGTCTGTGTGTCATCTGGCGTTTACCCACGATTTCTTAGGGAGAATAGCAGGACACGGGTTTCCCCCTGACGAATCTGGAATTGGCGAACTAGAATAACTGGCTATTCAAACTTTACTCTTTCCAATATCTCAGTTTCTCTAGCAACCCAGCATGACGCGCATCTTCCCGACACTCGCCTCGCTTTCTCTCGGCCTGTTTTTGGCTTCGCTGGTGATCGGTCTGATGATCGGCGATTTGTATAATGATCCGACCGAAGCGACTTTTCGCCTACGCGGAGTTCATATGCTCACCGGCACGGCGGCGGCGCTGGCGGTGGTGTTCGTGCATAGCATCGTCGTGACCTACTTCATCGGCACGAGCCGGTGGTGCAAGGAAGTCACCGAAACCTATCGGCTCGATCCCGGCCCCTTGCGGCGGAGCACTTTGCTCAAGCGGCGGACGTTTCCTTGGTGCGTGATGGGGATGCTAACCGTGGTGGCCGTCGGGGCGCTTGGAGCGGCTTCCGATCCAGGCACGGGACGCCCCAACACGGCTGACATGGCAAGCGTCCACTTGATCGCGGCGCTGGGTGGTTTGGCGTTTATTGCCTGGACCTATTTTCAGGCTTGGCAGAACATTGCGGAGAACCAGTTGGTGATCCAAGAGATCGTCAACTTGGTGGCCGGTATTCGCCGCGAGCGGGGGCTTGATACTCATTTGGCCGCGGCCGAGCCTGTCAGCGAGGAGACGGTCCCTTCGCAATAGTTCTTGTTTTTTAAGGTGCGGCAGGCCTTGTGTGCTGACCGCAGAGGCCGTAGGTTCGGTGCAAACGGACCCCCATTCCGCACCAAATCGGCTGTTTTTACTTGATCGAGCCGCACGCGCCCCTGACAACGGGACGCCGGGAATTATACTAAATAGCTCGTAGCGGTGGGGCTGATCTCGGCCTCCCATTCAGGTTCCTCCAGAGAAGGTTTGCACGAGTATGTCCAAAGCGATGACGATTGCCGGCATGGTCGTCGCGGCCTTGGTGTTGCTCGTGTTCACGCTCGATCTGGCGTTGGGCATCCCCTTCGGCACCGGCATGAACGCCATGCATATTGGCGCGATTCTCGCCTCGGCCATCTTAGGCTACGTGAGCTTCTCGACCTTTCGGGAACAAAAGTGAAAGAGCTGTTAGCGATTTGCTCTCAGCCGTTAGACGTTCTTGCTCGATCATCCACAGTCTCTAGTGGCTGGGTTTGCCGGAGCCACCGCATGTTGTGGTTTCGCTTGAAAAAACTCGAATTTTTTTCACGCGCAGGGGCAATTCTTGTGGCACGACTCTCCGAGGCTGTGATTTTTTTATTTGATCTGGGCAATGGCGCTGGCGGGCGCTACAACATGCGGTATGACTGTCCACCTAACGACAAACAAGTAGCGTGTGCGGGCCCATGCGGGGAGCAGTTCTTTCCGCCGCAAGAAGACTCTGGAAAAATGCCGCGTCGAGGCTGGTGAGCAAGTGCAAAGGCTGCGTGAGGAAAGGGGGAGCGCAGCGCAGCAGGATGCCAGCTAGGCTCGCCGCGAAGCAGCGACTCGGCATTGCCGTACCTTCCGTCATTCCCGCGCAGGCGGGAACCCAGTTCTTCACCGCGAAGCGGTTAAACACCGTAGCCTAGGGTCGCGCAGCGCACGCTATCATCGCCATTATTTTTTTGGCTTGTTCCTTCTCGAGCCAATTATGGACAGCCGGTAAATCACGGCTTTCATGCGCCGCTGGAAATGGCAGCCCACTTAAACTATACTTATCAGCCTCACGGAACAGAATTGTCGGGCAATAAAACATGCACGATGGTTGCACGCAGCAATCATTACTAGGAGTGTGCGCGTGGCCCGCAATATCGCTGTTGGGATCGACTTGGGCACCACCAACTCCGTGGTCGCGTATCTCACCGCCGAGGGCGAAACCAAGATTCTTCTCAATGCCGAAGGTGAAACGCTCACCCCCAGCGTTGTTCTGTTTGGGGATGACCAAGTCATCGTGGGCAAAGCGGCCCGCGAGGCGGATGCCGTTTCCTTGGATCGCATTGCGGAATGTGCCAAGCGCGACATGGGCTTGCCCTATTATCACCGCGCGATCGGCGACCACCTGCTCCCCCCCGAAGCGATTCAGGGTTATATCTTACGCAAACTCAATCGCGACATCGGGCTGAAACTCACCGATGACTGCGACGTGGTCATCACGGTCCCCGCCTACTTTGACGAAGCCCGCCGACACGCAACCATCGACGCGGGCCGCATCAGCGGTTTGAACGTCATCGACATCGTCAACGAACCAACGGCCGCGGCGCTGTCGTTTGGCCAGAGCTTGGGTTACCTAAAACCGAGCGGCGAAGCCCGCCGAAGATTGCGAGTTCTCGTTTATGATCTGGGGGGAGGCACATTCGACGTCACGGTCATCCAGTTGCAAGGCAGCGAGATTAAAACCTTGGCGACGGACGGCGACGTGCGGCTTGGCGGTTACGACTGGGATATGCGCTTAGTCGAGTATGCGAAGCAAACTTTGCAAAACAAGTTTCCTGATTTGCCGCCCTTCAACGACCAAGCCGACTTCAACCTCCGTCGCCAGATGGAGCAAGTCAAACACGATCTGACGTCACAGCCAATCGCCGACATCCGCGTCAGTCATGCCGGCAAAACTGCGGATATCGCCATCACCCGCGAGCAGTTTGAGGAATCGACGGCAGACCTGCTAGAGCGCACGGCTTTCACCACGCGCCAGACGATTCGCGCGGCAGGTATTACCTGGGCCGACATTGATCGCGTTCTCTTGGTGGGCGGCTCCACGCGAATGCCAATGGTTCGCAAAATGCTCACCGAACTTGCTGGCAAGATTCCCGACGACGCCATTCACCCCGACGAAGCGGTTGCTCGTGGCGCGGCAATCTGTGCCTTCATCAGACAGCGGGAGGCAAGCCCCGCCAATGACGCGCTTGGTCTGCGGATCACCGATGTCGCCTCGCATAGTTTGGGCATTGAAGGAATTAACGAGCAAACGCTGCATAAAGAAAATATCACCTTGATTCCCAAAAACTCTCCCTTGCCGGCCACGGTGAAGCGTGAGTTTGTCACCAAAGAGGACAATCAGCTCAATGTCCTCGTGCGTCTGCTCGAAGGCGAGAGCAAGCATCCCGATCATTGCGTTGAGTTGGGCCGCGCCAAAATCAATAACTTGCCCGTGGGCTTGGCCAAAGGCACGAAGGTCCAAGTCGTTTATAACTTCGATAAAAGTGGCCGACTGTCGGTTGAGGCCACGATTCCGGGCGTTGGCCGCGAAGCCAAAATGGAGCTACAGCGGGTACGAGCCTTGCCCCATGCGCGGCTCCAGCAATGGAAAAAAGTGATTTGCCAAGACGGCGGCTATTCGCAGTTCGATAACATCGCAAAAATAATTGACTCCGCACTCAGCGAAGAGCTTCCACGAGAGCCTGAAATTGTACAGCCGCCGCCGCAAATGCCTGCTAGGAATTTGGCACTCGAACCCGCCATCCCCGTGGGAGCTCCCTTGGCTGCCTCTGCCGTATTGAAGCAAAATTTTCTAGGTGCGCAAGATCATCAGGTAATCTCTCGCACCAGTGCGATCAGCTCGCGGAAATCGCCGTCACGCGACAGACCGTGGCGAAATCTCATTGGCCACATTACATTCTCGATTTTGGGGGTCTTGTTAGGCGCTTATATTGTTTGTCGCACGAATCCCGATTATTTGAAGTACCTTCCCGAGTGGTTGCAGCCATGACGATAAGCAGTTCAAAACCGTGGGCTAGCGCCCAGCGGCTGATGAAATCAGCCGGAACGCGCTAGCGTCCGGTTCCTGCGGAGGTTATGAAACTGTTCTTTGAATCGAGGCCGTCCGGGATCAGAACCCTGAGAAAATTGTAGGGGACGCCCTCCGTGGCGTTCCGTTCTTGACTTCCGAGCACGCAAATATCAATCGAATGGCCGACCAAAATTCCCACGACTTCGATCCTTACTACAAATGGCTGGGAATCCCGCCCGAATTGCAGCCCGCCGACCATTATCGGCTCCTAGGCTTGAGGCTGTTCGAGGAAGATCGCGAAGTGATTGCCATTGCCGCGGATCGGCAGATGGCACACGTCAAGACATTTGCCGCCGGCAAGTACAGCCGAGAATCCCAATCGCTGCTCGACGAGTTGGCCAGGGCCAAGCTCTGCTTGTTAAGCGCTAAAGAGAAAGCTGCCTATGACTCAGTTTTGTTGGATAAGGCGAGATCTTTTGAAAGCATCGCAGCTATCGTCTCAAAATTGCAGCCAACAGTGACTGACCCAACAAGTTCACCTCGCGCCGGGGAGCGAAAAACTACTGCTCAGTCAGCGTCAATCCCATCTGAAAGCATTAAAATCAATCTTCATGGAAAGTCTCATACCAAAAAGCGTCCTTCGCGTAACCTTGTTGTGGGCTGGTACATCTTCACGATGAGCCTTGGGATTCTTGGGTTTATATTTTTGCAAATGAAAAGAAACACTATTGAGTCACCGCCAATAGTTAATAAACCTTCCATCAATTCAAATAAGGCTAGTGGTCAATCCACGATTACTATACCCCAAAAACAGCCGATACTCGTCGGTGTAATTCCTGATCCAGGAAATCTGCGATTTTTCGTACAGTTATCTAAACCTAGCACGAAAGATACGACGGTCAGATACGCGTTGACAGGTAAATATCTTGGGGGTAAAGAAATTAAAGAATTCGGTACTTCTACGATTCGACGAGGAAACACATCGGCTTTTGCGATCTCAGTTCAAGAAATGATAACAGCAGAAATCGAACTATTGCGTGTTTCTGGAGAACCGCAAATGGAGTTGGACTATTCAAAAAACATTGCCTTAATTGATAACTCCAAGAGTGCTAGGCCTTCCGCTAGCGATCAAGCACAACGAAAAAAACCAAACGAGAATGATTCAGGACTCACAACAGAAACCGAAAGAACGGGATGGGGACAAGACTTTGAACTTGAAGAAATACAAGCGAACCCTACAACAACTAAGAACGGCAGGTTGTTTTATCAATGGCAACTCAAGGAGAATGTCCCCCGTGTAGTTGAAAAGCATGGCGGTTCCTCCGCCCAGAAGATACCTTCTGGGAAGAACCATTTTCCCTTTATTGGAGGAACCAAC
>JAWXAV010000087.1:0-22692 GCA_034439695.1 Bythopirellula sp.
CCATCCACACGCCCACAAGCGGCAGGATTGCCACCGCCGCTGCGCTCACCGAGAATCGCCCCAAGGCGTCGCACACGTTCGATGCGGCGACGTCGCTTCCGCGGAACACCACCGTGTCGATGAACGCCTTTGATTCGTATTTCTCGGCGCGGCTCACCACCGTGAACAGCACCTGCTGCGCGGGGACCAGCAGGCCGTAGCCCACGATCTCTTGGACCACCTTGGCGATCATCAGCGGCCACAGGCTCGCGTCGAAGCTGAGCCACGCAAACAGTCCGAGGATCACGCCGCAGGCTGCTGCCAACGTCGCGCCCACGCCGACGAGTCGCATCAGCGCCGCCGCCAGGATGGCCTGGAACGCGAGCGTACCGCTTTGCGAGTAGAAGTTCATCGCCGAAAACAACTCCGTCCGCTCGGCGACTCCCAACTCCTGAGCGCGAAGTGCGTGCTGAAAATTGTTGTACACGAAGGTCGCGGCAAACTTGCCGATGGCCGTAAACGCGCAGATCATCAGTAGATACCGCGAAGCCAACACCGTACGCAGTCCCGCGCGGAGCGAGCCGCTCGTAGGAGCTGTCTCGCCTGCTCCGCGTGCTTCCTGTCGCAAGGCGAGCCAGGCAACCGCGATCGATAGCTCCAGCGATAGAATCGCGATGACCAACAGCCAGGCCACGCCCAATCGTTCTGCTGCGAAGTGCCCGACGAGCGATGCGACAATCGAGCCTGTCGTCCCGGCCGCGGCCATGACGCCGAACCAGGTCTTCCCCTCCTCGGCGGAATAGAGGTCTGTCATCATGCTCCAGAACACGGCCACCACATACAGGTTGAACACGCTCACCCAAACGAAGAACGCATTCCGCATCCACGCCGCGTCGCCATACCCGCGTGCCACGAGCACGGCAAACACAACCAGGCAGGCCACGAAAAACTGGTACACGCCAAACACAAGCTGCCGCCGCGTTGTGCGGGCCACGATCCGCCAATACAACGGCAGCGCGGCACACACGGCGAGAAACGTCGCCAAGTACAACGGCCCAAACAGACGCGTCTCCGTCGCCAGGGCATCGCGTACCGGCTTGAGCACGTAGTACGAAAACAAGACCAGAAAAAACCAAGCGCAAGAGATGAGTAGCCGCAATCTCATAGCACAACATCATACTGTGCCTGGCAAATCCGAAAACACCCCCGTGGCTGTACGCACATGACGATCCGTTCGGGAATACATAGCGAGAAGAGCAGGCATCCTGCTAAAATCCGACACGGGAAAAACCAGCACACAGCACTTTCGAGCCGCGTTTCATGAAATGGCGAAGAGCCGATGACCGGGATCGAACCGGGTAGACTGACGTCGAAGAAAAATGGGAACAACCGAAGAAAAGGGATCGTTACGACGCACTCACTGCGGGGAGCGGCTCGACCTCGACGATGTGGATGAGCGCCACGAACCAGAGCGAGTCACCAACCGCAACGGCCGCCATGCGACCGTTCACGATCATGCCATCGGGGTGCGTAACGTCGTGGCTTGTGCCACTGCTGAAGTGCAGCCGAAATGGCGCAAACGGACGCATCGTCAAAAGTGTTTTGAGTTCTTTTTCGGTCATCGTTTTTCCTTTCCTCCGCGATTCCGATCCCCAAACCACCAGGACTAGCTACCCAATTTAATTTTACATCGACCAATCCAGCCTGACGATTCTTTTGGGAAAAGGATCGTGTCTGTAAACCGCGAAAGACGAATTAGAAAAAGTGGTCAGGGCCGGGATCGAACCGGCGACACCTGGATTTTCAGTCCAGTGCTCTACCAACTGAGCTACCTAACCAAGTGCGGCGCTACGCCAAACGAACCACGTAACTCGCAACCACCCAATCACGAGTAATTTGCCATCGTAGAAAGGACTTTCTGGGGTGTCAATCGGCGACTCTTAGGTCCGCGCAACTTGACAATACGGAAAACCCAAGCCTACCATATTTTCAGGTGTCTGGCCAAAATTCCTCGGCCAATTTCGACTTTCAGCGGGCCGGGTGGGGTGGACGACTCGCAACGAGAGGACGCGCGTGGCGATTGTAGAGTTCGCCCTGATCGATACGCTCTCGTCGAGATCGCTATGACATCACCGGAACAACAAGTGGGCATGGCGAGTCGTAAATGATGGGCTGCTGGTACTGCGCGCCGAATTCGTTGCCAAACAGATGGCCCATGCTCCGTCTCGCCAAGTGGGTTTCTGTTGTCGTACCCTGCCTCGTTGTTCTCGCCAACACTTACGCATTGGCTGTTACTCCTGAAAGCCCCGAAGTCCGGGCTCTGATTGACAAGGGCCTTAAATACCTGGAAACCCACGGCGACGAACGATTGGGAGGAAAGTGCCTGGTGGCGCTCGCGTTTCTCAAAAACGGCGCTTCACCCAATCATCCCCGCATTCAAGAGGCGCTCAAAGCATGCCAAGCGATGCAGCCCGATCAGATTCGTGGGGACAGCGTCTACAGCAACGGGCTGGCGATCATCTTTCTGGCTGAATTGGACGCGGTGAAATACCGCGATCTTATCGAGCGTTTTGCGGGTGTGATGGCCGAGCGGCAGAAAGTCAACGGCGGCTGGGGCTACGATGCCTACAACACGGGCGATACCTCGCAAACGCAGTACGCGATTCTGTCGTATTGGCAGTTGTTGCAAGTGGGCATCGCACCGACGGTTTCCTCGGTGGAATCGGGGGCCAATTGGCTTTTGCGGACCCAAGACCCCGGCGGGGGATGGGGCTACCAAGGCATCGACCCTGGCACCGCGGAACGGCAAGCTCAGGAAAGAATGAGCTTGAGCATGTTGTCGGCGGGATTGGGGAGCACGCTGATTTGTGCCAACGTGCTAGGAACATTGCAGCCGGGTGACGCAACTGCAGGGGACTCAAGCCTTGAGGAACAGAAAGCCGACGTGCCGGCAGCGCTCAAACTGGCCGAAACTTCTCGGGTCCAGAAGATTCGCACCCTCGAGGGCGGCAATCTCGACCGAGAGCGAGTTCTGAAGGCTGTTGCGGAAGGTCAAAAACTTTTTGACAAGTCCTTCTCTGAATTTGCGACCGCTGAGTATCCTTTCTACTTGTTGTATTCAATTGAGCGTTACAAGAGCTTTGAAGAGTATCTTTCTGGAAATGTTGACGCGAACCCCGAGTGGTATCAGAAGGGATTTGAGTTTGCCAAAGCACGGCAAGCGCCAGATGGACAATGGAATTGCCCCTCGGGCGAGCCATGCGCTACCGCCTTCACGATTCTGTTCCTCATACGTTCCACGCAGAAAAGCATTCGGGCGAAGTTGGGCGAAGGGACACTCGTGGGAGGGCGTGGTTTGAGCGCGAATCTCGCGCGGATGAAGTTGCGCGGAGGCCGACTGGTTACTGAGCGTACCCCCACGGAAGTCGATGACATGCTGGCCAAGCTAGAAGAATCAGACAGTGGAGCGATGGATGCGTTGCTCACGAATTCCCTGGCCATCGACGTCAAGAATGTTGGACCCGAAGAAGCAGAGCGTTTGAAACAGCTTGTGAAAAACGGTAATCCCGAGGCGCGTTTATTGGCCGTGGAAGCGCTAAGCAAACTCCGCGATCTCGATCACGTACCGGCGCTGCTTTATGCACTGACCGATCCCGATCAGCGTGTCGTGCGTACCGCGCGTGACGGCCTCAAATTTGTGAGTCGGCGTTTCGAGGGGTTTGGTCCGCCTGATAATTTCACGGAGACAGAGCGTTTTGACGCTCTCGAAAGATGGAAGAATTGGTATCGCGGCGTGCGACCGCATGCGCCGGAATTTTGAGAACCCGTCGTAATTTTCTTTAATCCCTGGCATGAGCTTCGACCTTCGTATGGCCTTAAAACCACTAGCCAATGTCACTCAGCCTCTCAAGCATGGCAAGCAATATCAATTGACGGTGAACGCCTATGACCGCACAGCCACCATGATTATTGCACTGTTGATCTTGGTGGCCTTTATCGTGCTGGGTTTGGGTATCGTCTTTTTTGCCGATAAGATGGCTGTGACCGTCGAGCCGATCCCCGTAGTGCCTGTCGAGGCCATTAGCACCACCGCGAATCAGGGGCTTGCCGAGGAGCCTGATCCTCCTGGGCTTGAAGATGCTCCCGAGTTGATCGATCCCCAACTGGAGAATGTTCTGGAATCATTAAACATTTCCGCCAATTCGGAAGAAGTGCTCCTTTCCGATGAGAGCCTGAAAGCTGCCGCGGAAGCGGGGAAAGGTAAGGGTCTTGGTGACAAGCGCATGCCGGGCAAGGGTAACGGAGGGGTCGTCGAGCGTGTCCCCCGTTGGGAACGGTGGAAGATTCGGTTCGAGCCCGATTCACAAGCTGAATTCGGGCAGTGGCTCGACTATCATAAGATTGAAATCGGCGTGCTGGGTCGTGACAACGTCGTGCATTACGCGACGAATTTCAGCCAGGGAAGTCCACAATTACGAACCGGTGAGCCAACCAAGGAGAATCGCGGCTACACGTCGGCAGCCGACGGCCCGATGCCCGCGCTCACTGATCAATTAGCTCGCGAAGCTGATATCGCACGACTGGGGAATACGGTTTTGTTGTTTTATCCGTTCGACGTGGAAAGTATTCTGTGGACGATGGAAAACCAGTTTTCGCAAGGACGCGACGTGAACACGATTCGCGAAACCGTGTTTACGGTGACGCGTGACGGCACCAGTTTTAAGTTTGAAGTTATTGACCAAAAGTATTTTTAGCCTACTTCCCAACAACGAAGCGATTGGCGTTTATGGACACACTGATTTCAATTCTCAACAACTCGGTGTATGGCGTGCTTGCCGGGCTTGCACTGTGGGGTGCCTTCTGCATCATCATGGTTTGGCGGCGGGTCAGTCAGACTCGTTTTGCGAATGAAGACGAACAAGAAGAATTTCTGGGCGAATTGGATCAAGCCATCGCGATGCAAAACTATGACGCGGTCGCGGAGCTTTGCGAAGGAGATCGGCGTGCGCTTCCGCAGCTTGCTTTGTATGCCGTGAATAACCGCGACATGGGCTATGATAAACTGCGCCGTCGGGTAGCCGAGCGTTTTCAGCAAGACGTACTCTCCGACATTGAGCATCGCTTGAGCTGGGTCGCCACGGTGACCAAGAGCGCGCCGATGATCGGGTTGCTGGGCACGGTAATGGGGATGATGGGGGCTTTCGCCAATCTCAGCAGCGGCGACAAGGTCGATCCGGTGCGCATGGCTGAAGATATTCAGTTTGCCTTGATTACAACCGCGATTGGCCTGTCCATCGCGGTGCCGTTAATTTTGGCAACCGCCAATATCAATATCCGTATCCGCAAGATGGAAGACCTGGTCGGAGTGGGCATGTCCCGACTCCTGGATACCGTGAAACTGATGCACGTTTAATTCACGCTTATGACATCACTGCTTGATCTTGACGATAGCGAAGCCCGCGACGTGCCCTTGGTACGCCGTGCGCGGACCGATGATGCGGAAATGGACATCACGCCCATGATTGATGTCACGTTTTTGTTGTTGATTTTTTTCTTGGTCTGCTCAAGTCCCGATCAACAAAACTCGGTCGATCTGCCCAAAGCCAGATACGGAACGGGCGTCGACAAAAAAAACTCGGTCGTGATTACCGTTAGCGATGAAGGCATTGAGTCAGCGCCCGTCTATTTGGCGGACGGCAAGCTCGCTTCGGCTCGGCTGACCGATGATGCCGACGCGCAGGCCGAGCTTATCATTGAAGCCGTGACCAAGGGCCAACGCCAGGAAAGCAAGGATAACGTGTTGATCAAGGCCGATCGCAATGTCGCGTATCGAGAGATCGCCCGCGTGATCAAGGCCGTTTCGCAGGTGGATGGCGCCAAAATCTATTTGGCGGTGCTGGAATCCGAGTGATTTTTTGAACAGGAAGAATTAGCGTGAACGATCAATCCCCAGAAGTCCACTACAGCGAGGACGCCATCCCGCGACATCGCAAGTATGGCGAAGAGGATGAGATGGACCTCACACCCATGGTGGACGTGACATTCTTGCTGCTGATTTTCTTTATGATCACCGCCGCGTTTGCGCTACAGAAATCTCTGGAGGTTCCCCCCGTTAATGATGACGAATCGTCGGCCGTGCAAACAGTCGATGATCTGGAACAGGACGCGATCGTGGTCCGCGTCGACGGGGACAATATTTTCTGGATTGGTGCCCCGGCCTGGCAGGAAGAGCAGCGGGCTCCCAGCGTGCAGGAAATGCTCGTGAAATTGCGCGAAGCGCGGGGCAAGGACAAATCGGGGCCCGCGAAAATGTTGGTCCAAGCCAATGGCGATGCGCGGCACGAGTTTGTGGTGGCCGCACTCGACGCGGGGACAGGAGTGGGCATGGAAGAGATCCGACTCATGAGTTACGAAGAAGGCGACCTCGAACTGTAGATCGACCATTATTAATCTCACGAATAAATAGACTTTGCCTGGAATAATCCGTCTCGATGAATACATCCGACTTTCTCGACATTTTGGAACAACGCCGGCTGGTCTCCGCCACGGTTGTGTCCCGACTGCGCGAGAAAGCTGCCCTAGATCCCAAGCGGCTCACCTCCAAAGCAGTTCTCAAATACCTGGTGAAAAAAGAATTGATCGATCACCAGGCGGCACGGGAACTTCTGGAAACGACCCTCACCGTTAGTGCCAGCGCGGAATCGAGCATCTTGGGCGTCGTGCCGCTACCGAAAGTCCCTACGGCAGCGGACTCCAATCTGACGCTGGTCACGGACGATGAGGAGATTCCTACGCTCACCCCCGTTGATTCACGTCAAAACCTGCGTCTCGAAGAGGTCGATGGCCAAATGGCCGCCACAAGCAGCATCTTCGACGACGCACCACGACAACAAGAACTTCCCAGTAGTCGGCTTTCCGGACTCGCTTCCTTCTCATCAAAGGCGCGCGATGAAGCTTCTTTGGAAGAACTTCTCACGGAATCTCAACAGATCGGCCAACCCAAACTCCCCAAACAGAAGTCTAAGAAAAAGAAGCGCGGCAACAATGAATGGGACTCAGGCTTGATTTTGTACGGCGGCGGCGGGCTCTTGCTACTGCTCACGGCTGGTGTGGTCATTTATTACTTACTCAATCGAGAGAATGCCGACGTCGTGCTCCAAGAAGCCACGAATTACTTCGAAGGCGGTTCCTACACCCAAGCGATCAACCAATACGAGAAATTTGTCACGAACTTTAAGGGGCATCCCGACCATAGCTCCGCCACGGTTAAGCTGGGTTTGGCGCGTTTGTGGAAAGACACTTCGAGCACAAGTCAATTCGCCCAAGCCTTGCAAACCGCTCGAACCGTTTTGGAAGAGATTGAAGACGAAGAAGATTTCCGCTCGGCTCAGCGCGATTTGGCCTCTCTGCTACCCAAGATTGCCCAGGGGTTGGCCAATCAGGCGGAAGAAACCAGCGACATGAAGATTGCCGCGGAGCGCGTGGAGCAAACCCGCGACGCCCTCTCGCTCTGCATGAACACCAAGTACATCCCCAAGGAATTCCGCGACGAAGTCTTGCTCGATGAAGTAGAGCAAACGCTAATGCGTGTGGAACGCAATCGTGAGCAAAGCACCGATTTGGCCAAAACCATGACGGCCATTCAGGAAGCGCTGGCCGCGCGCGACATTGCGGCGGCCTACAACTTGCGGACCGAGTTACTCGAGTTGCATCCCGCGCTGATGAAAGACGAGTCCCTGGCGGCCAAGGTGGCCGAAATCGCCGTCGTGGAAGTCGACGTGGTTGAGTTTACGCCCGAGAAAAAAGAGGCCTTGCAGGGTGAACGGCCGAGTCCACTGTTGGCGTCGCTGACTCTCGCGGAACGTTCTGGTGGGACGGCGGCCGTTGAAGGAAATGTCGCGATTCGCGTCGGTGGCGCGATCTATGGCTTGCAGGCGAGTGATGGGGCACTACTCTGGCGGCATTATGTGGGGGTTGATCCCCGCCTCGTGCCGCTTGCGCTCCCTGGCGGGGATTTTCTTTTTACGGATGCCGTGCATCAAGAACTGGTGCGGTTGAATGGCACGACGGGCAAGAGTGTGTGGAGGTTGCCCTTGAGTGAGGAATCGCTGCAACCGGTCATCAGCGGTGAGCAAGTTTACATCGCTCAGCCCGCGGGGCGCATGGTCATTGCCAACCTCTCGACGGGTGAGCAAACAGGATTTGTCACATTCGGTCAAGGTTTAGCCACGCCACCGACCGTCGACGTGAGTGGCCAGCGAATTTACTTGTTGGGTGAACACTCGAGTCTGTACACGCTCTCCAGCAAAGACTTCGCTTGCTTGGGAGTTTTCTATCTGGGCCATCCCGCAGGCGGTATTGACGTGCCGTTGGTGAAAATCCTGAGCAAGCTCGCTGTGGTCGTGAACAAAGGTTTGGCTACAAGCCAGTTATTGATTTTGGCAACTGATGAGAAGGGGTTGCCGACAGGCATTGAAACCGAGACTCGGTTGACGGGAACCGTCGATACGCCACTGTTGGATGAAGCTCGGCGGCTCGTGGTGGTCACCAGTTTGGGACAGATCGCGGCATTCGACGTGGCCAATGCGGCAGGCAAAGCCGCTCTCAGTGAGATCGCCAATCGAGAAGCGGAAAAGCAGGGATCGAGTCTCGCACGTTTTGCGCTGCTCCACGAAGGGAATATCTGGATCGGCGATAACCAAATCAACAAACTGTCCATTCAAGCCACAAGCAACAACATTCGACTCAGCAACCTGGAAAACGACTTTGCGGGGGACACCTTTAATTATCCTTTGCAAGTCGTGGGTGACGTGGTGATTCATGTGCGTCGTCCCGCCGGACAGGCGGGTAGCATTGTGGGCGCGACGAACATCTCTTCGGGACAAAGTGTATGGCAAACAGAACTGGCGGTCCCACTAGCGGGAGCGCCGGCGATTGATCCAGTGGGAGGTCGCATCTCGGCCATCACGGCCACGGGAGCTGCTTTTGAACTGGATCGGGAAGCCCTTGCCCGTCGCATCCAAGATCAAGCGGTACGATTGTCGGGTACTCGCAGGACACTGCCAACTTTCACGGAAAGTGTGTCTCTGGGACAAGGACGCATCGCCGCAGGTGAGCTAGGTGCCGAAGAAATCTTGCATTTCCGACCCGGAGCACCCCGTGGCCCGCTCGAACTGTTGAAACTTCCCGGCGCGCTTAGTGGTGGCATAGTGGCTTGGAGGGAAGGTTTTGTCGCACCGACGAGCGTGGGGCAAGTTTACTTCCTGAATGCCGAAGATGGGCAGCAACTGGCGACCCCTTTCCAACCTCCCTTGGAAACTAGGCGAGAGTATCCTTGGCTCGCGCCAGCCGTTTACGGCAGCGGAGAAACCGCGCAGCTTGTCCTGAGTGACGGCAAGGCGAAGATTTCTCTGGTTGAAATCGCGGCAGATCCTCAACCCCACCTCGCGGCGGTCGTCGAAACGAATTTGGATTCGCTGGTGCTCAACACACCGCTGGCCGTGAGTGGGGAAGTCGCTGCCTGTGGAACGGACGATGGAGCGTTGGCGCTGTTTCAGTTACCCGCCCTGAAAGCCAAGCCGACCGTGAAACTGGGAGGACAAGTCGCCTGGGGTCCGTTCGCCGCGGGAGATGGTTTTCTCTTGGCGACCGACAACAAGCAGCTTATTTATGTGAAGAGTTCGGGAGAAGTGAGTTGGCAGACACCGCTTGAGAAAAATGTCCCCGCAGGCACGCCGCTGATGGATGGCGAGAACGCTTTTATCGCCTGGCAAGAGCAAGGGGTTTCTCGTGTGCTGCTCGCGGACGGTAACCTCGCGGCAACGACGCCGCTCGATCAGGCCGTGGTCGCCGGACCGGTGGCGTTGGCGACACGCTTGGTATTGGTCGCCGCCGACGGCACGTTGCTTGTGATCAACCGCCCCTAGTGGAGACGCTCGCCATGATTGAGTGTCTCACAACAGGGTGCCAGGGGTGGCTTGTCCACCCGTGCGGTTTCGGCACTGCTGGGCAAGCCAGCAGTGGCACCCGCACTAAGTACGGCAATCTGAAAAATGCCCTCCTATCACGAGTCGCGGTCGTCTTCATTGTTCTCAGTACCTCGGTAGCACTCGCACAGGATTCTGAACCCACGGTTCCCCTCATTGAGCAGGCACCATTTGATCGCATCATTCTGACGGCAGCCAACGACAATGCGGTTGTTGACGTGCAACTGCTCAGTTTTCCCGAGCGTCAGGTTCCCGATCCGTTTCCTCTGAGCGGGATGTTGGAACTACGGCGCTTGAGCGATCCGTCTGTGGCATACGCGGTGGCCTGGACGGATATTGCCAAGATCGTGCTTTACGAGCAATTGCTTCTGCAAGAAGTCGAAAAACTCCTCGCCGCCAATCAAATTGACGAGGCCTACAAGCATCTCGATTTTCTGCACCGGCATTATCCCGAACTGCCAGGGCTCAAAAAGGCCACCGAAACCTATCTGCAGCGGGATGCGATGACCGCGTTTCAGGAAAAACGGTACGACGAGTCACTCGCCATTTTGTCGGCGCTGTTCGACATCAACCCCCAGCGACGCGGTTTAGGAAAAGCGATCGAAGGAGTCTCGGACCGTTTAATCACGGAGCAACTGGCCAATCGCGATTTTGCCGGCGCGCGGCAGATGCTGGATAGCTTACGTGAGGAATACGAGGGGCTGGCGCTGACGAACATTGCCGCTTGGCAGGAAAAGTTTCAAACCGGTGCCGAGCAGCAATTGGATGTCGCGCGACAGGCGATCACCGCGGGCGAGTATGCCGACGCGCGGCAAGCCATCCAGAAAGCCCTCGCGATCCTGCCTGATATTGAGGAGGCGCGCACGCTATTTGATGAAATTGAGCGGCTGTCTCCACAGATCGTCGTAGGCGTTTCGCAACAAGCACTTTCTGACGATTCTCAGGCCTTGCGGACTTGGTCGGAAGAGCGCGTAGGGCGGCTCACGAATCCGCGTTTTGTGGAGCTCGTGCGTGTCGGTACGGAAGGGGGGGAATACGAGTGTCGCTGGGGAGAGATTGAAATCGACGATGCGGGATTGTTGATCACGATCACCTTCAATGCCGCCGCGCGGGAAGTCGGCATTTCCCCCGAGGCGGTTGCGCTCAAATGTTTGAGAATGGCTGACCCTAAGGCAGCGGATTACGACGCGGGCTTCGCCGATGTTTTTTCGCATGTCGAGGTGGTTGATGGACAACAAGCGGTAGTCCACTTACGTTATGCTCATGTGAAACCGATCGCGTTGCTGCAATTTCCTGTTGCCCATCTTACGGATTTGGTGCAGGAGACTGTCCCCTTCCAATCGGCCTTGGTCCCCAACAGTCCTCAGACAATCAAGTTCACTTCTCCTTCGCAAACCAACGAACAGATGTCGCAAGTCATCCTCGAGGAAGCGTCCTCGAACGATGAGCAAGCTCTGGCGATGTTGCGTCGGGGTGATCTCGACATCCTGGAGCGGATTCCTCCCTGGCAAGTCGATCAAACGACTCAGATGGACGACGTTACTGTTGCAGCCTATCGTCTGCCGACATTGCATGTGTTGCTGTGTAACTTTGAAAACCCCCTCTTGCAGCGTCGCGAGTTTCGCCGGGCGCTGTGCTACGGCATTGACCGGGCAAGGATGATCACCGAAGTGCTCGTGGGCAAGGAAAGTCGGCCCGGTTTCCGAGTCTTGAGCGGACCTCTGCCCGCCGGGATCACCATCGGCGATACGCTGGGTTACGGCTACAAGCAGGAACTTCAGCCGTTACCCTACGAACCACGCTTGGCTGTTGTGCTGTCGGCCTCGGCACGCACGGCCGTCGCAAAGTTGCCAGATGCCCCGACAAAAGAGAAAGCAGAGGAAGAAGACCTGGCGGAAGCCAAAACTGAACCCCTTGTGCTCTTGCATCCTGCCGATGCCGTGGCGCGCGTCACTTGTGAGCTCATCAAGCGCCAACTCGATGCGATTGGCATTCCGATCGAGCTTAAAGAACAAACTCTCGAAGATGATTCCGAGTGGGATTTGCACTACGCCGAACTGTGCCTGTGGGAACCGATTGTTGACGCTCGTCGTTTGCTCGGCCCAGGTGGCTTGGCGGGGCGCTGTAGTCCCACGATGAACCTAGCCTTGCGCGAGCTAGGTCGCTCGACCAATTGGAACGACGCCCGCACCCGATTGCAGCGTATCCATCAGCTTGCCTTCGACGACCTGCCGGTGATCCCCCTGTGGCAGACGGTGAATCATTTTGCTCACCGGCGTGCGTTAGCTGGCCTGAGCCAGACGCCGGTCAGTTTGTACCAAGATGTATCGCAATGGCAGGTTGGTTACCAGACCGCCGAGGAGCCGCAATGACCGCCAGGAACCAACTTTTTTGCATGTTGCTGAGTGTGGCCAGCTTAGCCTGCACATCGACACAAGCCGCCAACGATAAATCTTGGGCTAATTCCCCCTATCGGGTGCAACTGCAGATCGCCGTTGATTCGTCGAAAACTCCTGGTTTGATTTCGCTGGAGCACTTGGCCAGCGAGCTTGAGCGTGAAATTCACAACAAAATCTACCCGCTCTGGAAGCTCGAGGTGGTGCCTCTCGACAAGGCCGAGGGACTCCACTTGCTGACGAAATTTGACGCCCTCAAGCAACAGCAGGCAGCAGACGTTCCCAGCAACTTCGACAAGCAAATGTTCCTGACAGTGGAAGTTAAGCCGCTGGGAATAAGAATTGCTTGTCGCGAGCGGGATCGTTTTACGGGACGCTGGACGCCACCCCTGGAGCGTGTTATTCGCCAAGAATTGCTCAACACGCGGCATTGCTTTGAGCTTATCTGCGAGACTTTTGCTCCGCTGGCCAAGGTGCGGATCGACGCGGAGGACGATCAACATGTTCGGCTCGACATGAAAGGTGCCGCACTCGCTCGGTCAAGCGGTGAAGAATTGTTTGTGACTCCCACGGCGGTCTATCAGCCTTTCCTGGCGAAAATGAAGCGCGGTGACGTGACCAGCGCTGAGCAGATTGTCAACGTCCCTTGGACTTACCTGACCGTTGTCGAGCCAGAAGCTAACGCCTGGAAGTGCCTGGTACATACCGGCATGCGCAGGGCCCTCGCCGCCAGACGCCGGGCGGGCATCGAAACGATGGCTGTGGCCATCAAGCCGGTCTTACCCCAGACAATCGTGCGCTTCCACGCCAGCCATGACGACTCACTGGGGCTGAGTGGCTACGAGGTGTTTCAAAAAAAGCAGGGAGATACTGAGTTCACACCCTTCGCCGTCACGGATGCAGACGGCAGCATCGTTGTCGAGCGTGCTGGTTTTCCCGTCACCATGCTCGCACTGCGGAGCGACAAGGAGTTATTGGCCCAGTTGCCCGTCGTGCCCGGGGCTGTTCCCGAGCTGGAGGTGCCGATTGCCGACGACGTGGCGCGGCTGTTGGTGCAAGAATCGCTCACTTCGTTCAAAGAACAGTTAATCGACGTCGTGGCACGTCGCAACATTCTCATGGCCCGCATTCGCGATGCGTTGAAAAAGGACGATCGCGCTCAGGCCAGGAAGCTTCTCGATGAATTGAACGAACTACCCACGCGGGCCAACATGAACCAATTGCTCGAGAACGTGGCTGGCAAGCTCAGCTCGCGTTCGGAGAACCCTCGCGTGCAAGCCAAGATCGACATGTTGCTCGCCGAGAGCCGTAAACTCCTGAGTAACTTTCTCAGCACGCGCGAAATCATGGAGCTGGAGGTCGAAGTCAACCAAAACCAGCAAGAAACTCCAGAAAGCTCGGCATCAGCAGAAAGTCGGTAGCTAAAGTGACACGTCATTCCCGCGCAGGCGGGAATCTAGATGGCGTCGCTGAAGAACTGGATTCCCGCCTGCGCGGGAATGACGGAACTTGGCGGCGTTTTCTTGAGTAAATGCCAAATGTTTATTTCATCTAAAGTTTTCTCTCGGTCGCTTTTCTTTGCGGGCAAAACCGATGAGCAGCACAATCGTGGCGGCGATGAAGGGGAAGATGCAAATGCGCAATAGCCCCGTGGCAAAATCTTTTTCCTTCGCGGCATCGCCGACGATCATGGGACCAACCGAGCCGCCCAAGTTGCCAATCATGTTGATAAAGCCGATGGCAGATGCCGCGGCGGTTGAGCCCAAAAAGAGCGTGGGAATGGTCCAGAATGTGGGGACATGCGAGTAAAGGCAACTTCCCACAAGCAAGATCAACACGGCCAGCCCTAATTGCGGCATGGCAGCGCTGCGGCTCACGAGGAACAATCCGATGCCAGCGATCGCCATGGGGATCGCGACGTGCCAAATCCGTTCGAGCTTGCGATCGGAGTGCCAGGAATTGAATTGCATCCCGAGAAAAGCGACGAAGAAAAAGAGAGAAGTAATCCAGGCCGCATAGGTTTCGCTGGTGCCGACTTGGGCTTTCACGATGCTGGGCATAAAGGTTGACAGGCCATAGGCGACGATGTTCTGGCAGAAGGCAACACAAGTCAGCAATATCACGACCCCAATGTGTTTACGCCACGCACCTTGTTCGCGCGCCGAACGATGGGCATGTTCGTCCTCAAGTTCCTGGAGTAGCCAATCACGTTCTTCCTCGGGAAGCCAAGCGGCCTTTTGCGGACGGTCAGGCAAACAGAACCACACGCCGATGCCCGCCAAGACCGGCGCGATGCCTTCGAGAATGTAAATCCAGCGCCACCCTGCCAAGTCGCCCCACGTGATGTTGTCGCTGATCCACTGCGAGAGGGGTGTGCCTAAGACGTTGGAGAGCGGCATCGCGGCCATAAAGCTTGCCATCGCCTTGGCCCGATGTTCGGCCTTGAACCAGATCGACAGATACATCACCACCGTTGGAAAGAAGCCCCCTTCAAAGAAACCGAGCATGAACCGCAAGAAATAAAATTGGCTCTCGGCATTGGTGCCGAGATTGTTCCAATGATTTGCAACTGCGGCGATCCACGGCCAGGATTCTGGTTCAGGCAAGTTTGGCAGCCAGCCCAGGAGCGTTTCCATGATGGGCATTCCCATAAAGCCCATGAGGATGGCCACGAGTCCCCACAGGACCAAAATGCGAAAAAAAACTCGGCGGGCACCGCGCCGTTCGACGGCAAGCGTGCTGGGGATTTCGAGAATCCAATAGCCCCAAAAGAAGACGCCGCTGCCAAAACCGATGATGTACTCGTCAAAGCCAAGGCCTTGCTCAGTGACCGGCCTGTTCATGCCGAATGAGGCCACGGCGATATTCGAGCGGTCGATGTAGGCCAGAATGTACAGCCCAAACAACACGGGCAACAAATGAAGCCACACACGACGACGAGTTTTCTCTTCAAGGGTGGCAGCCGCGGGCCGACCCCACCAAAACCAGCGGATGAGGGTGTCATCCCAGCGAGGTTCCTTCGATTGCGAATCTGCCATCACACCCCCTAAAACAGACGCTTTCAGTCAAGAAGAGAAGTGTGGATCGTAGCAGCTTTAGAGGTGAGAGTGTAGAGGATGACGGAACTCCTCCCGGACTGGTCGCTTAAGCCGGGTGCCATGCCCACGGCGGTACTCCGCAGTGGGCATGTGAACTAGCGACGGTGCTGATTGCTTTTCGATCTTTCCGTGTGGATAATCGTGTCATGCCTGGGCACCGTAAGACTTGCCATCGCTACGACAGTCCGGGAGGTGCCGCTGACGATTCTCGGCGAACCGTTGCAGGGGATAGTGATGCGGCGAAGGGATTAGTTGACAATCCGTGTTCCCATGCCCACCCCGGAGTACCGGTGTGGGCATGGCACCCGGCACGAACGACCATCATTTTGACTTGCCGAGGGTGTAGTGCGATGGACTAAACAACAGGGTTGGTTAGTTCTCAATAGCAGCTTAAGACATGTAGTACATGTGTGATCACAGGACCACGTCGCTAACCCTAACGTACCAGAAGATGAACTCGCAAATCTTGGCTATCAGATCGGAGTTGACGTGGTTTTCGGGAAGAACTCGGAAGGACTTCGATCGGTATGCCGCCCTGCTAAACCAACTGCCGGGCGAAGAGCGCAACATATGGACGGAAGTCGGCGTCCTGCATGAAGGTTGCTTTAGGCTTCCCCATCTCATTGCTGCATTGCCTGATGAAGTACTGAATCGCTTTGCGACAGTTCTAAACTGCCAACTGGCCCTTTGGCCGCGACTTGCTCCATTTCGCTCGCAAGGACAGGAAATTTTAGAGCCACCACCACAAAACCTTTACGATGGGAGGACCATTGCTCGACTGATGGATTGGGCAACTGGCGCCAATCAAGCGTACTTGTTTAAGGAAGCAATCACGTTTGATGGGAAGTTTGGACTTGAAATCATTTGCGATGCCTTTGCCGACGAGCAAGCCTTGAGATCGGTTGTGCCTGAGACCTGGTATGCAAATATGTACCAAGTGATTTTCATGCATGATGTGCTGGATGTGCTCGTGGCACTGGTTCCGCGCACTGGATGGTGTGGAATAGAACTGGCAGGCGAACAGAGAAAGTGTCTCTTTGTCTTTGCTGAAGACCAAGCCAATCAACACGCACGAGTTTTGAAGTGCCTGCAGGAAAATTCGCTTCAATGTAGTGCAGTTGTGCTGGGCAATGACACACCGAGGCTCGCGGAACTGACTTGAAATTGAAAGCCGGGTGCCGGGTGCCATGCCCACACCGGTACTCCGGTGTGGGCATGTGAATTAGCGACGGTGCTGATTGCTTTTCGGTTTTCCCTGTAGATAATCGTGTCATGCCTGGGCACCGCAAGACTTGCCGCCGCTACGACAATCCAGGAGATGCCCATTTTCTGACGTTCTCCTGTTTCCGGCGATTGCCTCTGCTCAACTACGATCGCACCAGGAATTGGTTTCTTGACGCACTGCGTCTCGGCCAAGACCGGCGTCAATTTGACTTGTGGGCCTATGTGGTGATGCCGGAGCACGTTCATTTGATCGTGCTTCCACTGGACGGAACGCGGGTGTCGGCGATTCTGACGACACTCAAACGTTCCACTTCCAATCGAGCACTGCACTGGTTGCGCCGCCATGCGCCTGAGTACCTACCCAACCTTTTGGACCAGCAACCCAACGGTGATCAGCACTACCGATTCTGGCAACGAGGAGGAGGATATGACCGCAATCTGCGATCGGTGCGTGACATCCACGAGAAGATTGTTTATGTTCACGAAAATCCTGTGCGGCGTGGGCTGGTCGAGAAAAATGTTGACTGGCGATGGTCAAGTGCGGCAGCGTGGGTAACCGGCGTCAATGAACCTTTGCCTATCGACCGGTCCAGCGTGCCACCGCTGACGATTCTCGACGAACAGTCCCACGGTCCACTGATGCGGCGACTGGATTAGTTGACAATTCGTGTTCACATGCCCACCTCGGAGTACCGGTGTGGGCATGGCACCCGGTGTTACTTTCCTGTTATCATCAGATAAACCGCTACTCCCGCGATCACTACGGCGAGTGTCACCAGCACTGTGATGATTTTATCGAGTGGCAAGGAGCGCTGTGCCTTGGCTGCTTGTTGCTCCAGTTGCTTGAGCCGCTCCGCTTCAAGCCGGGCTCGTTCCTCCGCCACGATCTGCGGCAGTGTGGCACCACGCAGTGAACTTACATCGGTGCTGTCTTCCTGACGATCTTGGGTTTCCTCGGGTCCGAGTTCAACGGGCAGTGTATCCGACAACGGTGATTCGTATTTCACTGTCGGAGGCAACTTGGTGAGTGTCCCCAACTGTTGTTGGGCCGTCTCGTCGGAGCCGTTGACCCAGGGTTTCAACAAATACACCACTTCCTCGGCTGTCGACACGCGATCCGCGGGACGCTTTTCCATCATGGCCGCGATCACCCGCGCGAAGTCGTCGCTGACCGCGGGATTAAGTCGTTGCGGCGGGAGTGGTGCTTCGTCCAACTGGCGACGCAACTTGTCGGACGTATCACCGCCGGGGAAGGGAACTTTGCCCGTCACGGCGTAATAGAGTGTGCAACCCAGCGAATAGATGTCGCTCACCGTTCGCAAGGTTTCCGGGGAAACGATGATTTCAGGGGCCAGATAGTCGGCGGTGCCCACAATATGGCGCGGCTTTTTTTGTCCCTGCTGTTGATCGTCGGAGTAAAAGTAGGCCAAGCCCAGATCGGCCAATTTTGTGCGACCATCATTGGTGATCAGCAAATTCCCCGGCTTCACGTCGCGGTGAATCAGGCCGCGACTGTGGGCGTGGGACAAAGCCTCCGCGGCCTGGGAGATAATCACCGCGGCTTCGTTCATCTTGAGCGGACCATGTTGCCGCACCAACTTGCGCAGGTCCGTGCCGGGAACATACTCGGTCACCAAAAAGTAGGTGTCGCCATCCGTGTCGGCGTAGGTGAGATGCACGAGGTTCGGGTGATTGAGTTGGGATTGAGCACGAATTTCGCGCAAGAAACTGGCAATTGACGCGGCGTTGGTTTGATTCTTGGGCAGAACCTTGATGGCCTCCACACGACCGAGCAGGCCGTGTTCGCATTTGAAAACCCAACCCATGCCGCCGTGGCCAATCGCATCAAGAATCCGATACGCACCCAGATTAAACTTCGTGCGGCCTTGCCGCAGTTGTTCCGCCTGCCAACGGTTCAAGTAGCTGAGCGCGATCATTTGGGCCGCGAGTTGTTCATCCGAGATATCATCGATCGACAATTCGGTGGCCGGCAGCGATTCCACCAACACTTGCCAAGCCCGATCAATTTGTTCCTCGGTCAACAGGCCACTGGCCAGACCTGCGCGCTCGAGGATAGATCGTTCGGTTCGCACTAATGTGGCTCGACTTGGGGAAGAGTAATGAGAAACTGTCAAACAGTCCGCTGCTCTAGTCTAGTCGCGCGTTTCTAGGAGCGCCAAGTTGGGCGGGGAATCGTCAGAGTAATCCCGCCAAGCCGCGCCAACTTTTCGGCACAGGAGCAACAAACGTCATGGTTTCCTCTTGAACCGGATGGGAAACAACCAACTGCCGGGCATGCAGGGCAATCCCTTGGGGGAAGCTGCGGTCGCTGCCGTATTTGCGATCGCCGATAATGGGAAAACCATGCTTGGCGAGTTGTACCCGAATTTGATGCTTGCGGCCAGTTTCGAGTTCGATTTCGAGGAGGGTGTAACCGCCGCTGGACTTGAGCGCGCGAAACCGCAAGCGGGCGAGTTGAGCGTCTGAGGCGGCGGCGTTTGTAACATGCACTTTGCGGTGTCGTTCGTCTTTGCGGAGGTAATGTTCCAGCGTGCCCGTCGGTTCGGGCAACTCGCCAGCGACGGCAGCCCAATAAAGTTTCTGGACACGTCGTTCTCGGAATGCTTCGGACAGTCTGGCGGCGGCTTTGGAGGTGCGTGCCAGGATCGTGACACCTGTCACGGGTGTGTCGAGTCGGCTGACGATCCCCAAATAGACATTCCCAGGTTTCTGATATTTGTCGCGAATGTATTCCCTGGCGACTTTCAACAGACTGGGCTCAGATTCGGCGACACCCATCGTCGGCAGCATGGCGGGCTTGTTGACCACGAGCAAATGGTTGTCCTCGTAGAGCACTTCCAAGCTGTTGAGGGGTTGGACCATTGGCGGGGATGTTGCCACTCAAGGGCAAACCGTGCTAATCTTTTGAACGAAATCACTTCCACATGAATGACTCAAATGTCGCAGTTCTCTCTCATTCTCGCCAGTAGCTCACCGCAGCGAAAAGCTTTGCTGGCCGAAGCCGGTTATCAATTCGATATTCTGCCGCCGCACGATTCGGCCGAGAGTGGGATTTGCAGCCAGTGCGGCCCGGCGGAATTGGTGCTCGATTTGGCGGTGCGCAAGGCGGCGGACGTGGTGACACAATTACGTGCCGCACCACAATCTCATCAGCCCGCGCTGGTTCTTTCTTGCGATACGGTCGCCGAATGCGAGGGAACGATTCTGGGCAAACCCCGCGACGAGGATCATGCCCGCGCGATGCTGGAACAGCTCCGCGGCAAGCGGCACCGCGTTTACAGTGGCCTCTGTTTGTGGCCGTGGGAACGAGGAAAGAAAACAGCCCCGCGCAGCCGCGTCGACCTTACCGAGTTGGAGATGGATCAGCTCACGGACGCGGCCATAGACGAATACCTCGACAGCGGACTCTGGCGAGGCAAGGCAGGGGCATTTGGCTACCAGGATCGCCCCGGTTGGCTTCGGATTGTGAAAGGCAGCGAATCGAACGTCATCGGACTCCCCATGGAACTGCTGGCCCAAATGATCGAGCAAATCGCGCTCGCACAAATCTCGATTGAGTCAAACGCACAAAAACCCCTATAATTGATGTTCTGCGTTGTGCCAGGATTTGGGCAACGCGCCTATTACATCTTGAGCATCCCTCCGGGGCGGTTATGAAACTGCGGGTTGGCGTCGTTGGTGTTGGTTCGGCATGGGAATCGCGGCATTTGCCCGCTTTGCGAGCGTTATCGGATCGGCTGGAAGTTTGTGCCGTCTGCGATCCCGTGCAACATCGGGCGGTCCAGGTTGCGAAGCAATTCAATGCCACGGTCTACGACGGCTTTCGCGCGCTCATGGATCGCGACGACATCGATTGCGTAATGTTGCTGTCGGCCCACTTTTATGGAGCCACGCCGATTTATGCCGCCTGCGAATATGGAAAGGCAGTCTACTGCGCGGCGGCCTTGGAACTTGAGGATCAACAGGCGACCGAACTGAGAGAGCGGGTGCAAGACTCAGGTATCGCGTTTATGGCCGAGTTTGCGTGCCGACTTTCCCCCGCGACCTTGCGACTCAAAGAATTACTGGCCACCCGTTTGGGCAAGCCACGGCTCTTGTTTTGCAATCGTCGCCGCAGTTCGCCGATCAAGTGCGAGAACGGAGACCGCTGTGGCCGCGACTTGGTCGAGCTGGTGGATTGGTGCCGCTATGTCGTGGAAGGTGATCCCACGTCGCTGTTGGCCACGGCCCATCGCTCCTCGGAAACAGCCTTCAACGACTATTTCGCGGTGAGCCTGGACTTCTCGCCCAACGCCGAGGTTGGCCTCGGCCCAGTTGCGATTATCGGTTGCGGAAACTATGTCCCCGAGTCGCTCGAAGAGTCGCTCTCCTATCGCCGCCCGGCCGATCTTAAGGTCGTTTGCGACAACGGCATCGCGTTCGTCGATCTGCCGAACACAGTCGCCTGGTTCGACAAAGCAGGCCAGCACCTGGAAAAGCTCGACCACGAACGCAACGTCGGCGAGCAATTGCTAATCACGTTCCATCGTGCGGTGCAAAGCTTGGTGCTGAAAACCGCCAGCCTCGACGACGCTCACAAAGCGATTATCATCACGAACCAGGCGAAGGTGAGTTGTAAGACCGGGCAGCGGATTTTTTGTTAAAGATGTATGTCATTCTGAAAGAAGCTCTGCGACTTGAAGAATCTAGCTCAACCCCTCGTGTGCTATAAAACGTGTTTACGGCCAGCAACCCAACAAGATTCCTCCGTTGAGGTAAAGCATGAACCCTCGCGTTAAAGCGGTGATCGCCAAGGATGACCATACGCTCGAAATCGAATTCACAAACGGCGACGTGTACGATTGTAAACCCCTCTTGGACTTCGGCGTGTTTCAGGAGCTCCAAGACCTCGCTTACTTTCGTCAAGCGCATGTCGCGGGGGGCACAGTGGTTTGGCCGCACGAGCAGGACATTTGTCCCGACATGCTTTACGAAGATTCGTTGAAGCAGGTCGCGGGTTAATTTGCGGCGACTATAGTGCCACAAGGATTAAACTATGAAGCGAGAATTTTCAGTCGTTTATACACCCATTGAGGATGGTTGGATCATGGCCGAGGTGCCAGAACTCCCTGGTGCCGTGACTCAAGGACGCGACCTGAGCGAAGCGCGAGAGATGATCTACGAAGCGGTCGAATTGCTGCTGCA
The DNA here is from genome assembly GCA_034439695.1 of Bythopirellula sp. Lineage (GTDB taxonomy): Bacteria > Planctomycetota > Planctomycetia > Pirellulales > Lacipirellulaceae > Bythopirellula. The sequence continues at coordinate 21,889 of JAWXAV010000087.1, forward strand.
AAGTTACCGTGAGAACGCCGAGAAGGATGCTCCCAGCGGTGCCATCTGGGAGATGGTTCATTAGCAATTAGTTGTTTGCTTCGACCGTGAGTTTAAGATCCATCGCTTTGGTCACGGCCACAAGAGTTGAGAGACGCGGATTGCCCTTGGCAGAGAGCGCCCGATACAAGCTTTCACGCTCGATCCCGGCTTGCTTGGCAACTTTGGCAATGCCGCCTTTTGCTTCAGCCAAATGGCGCAGGGCGATCAGCAAGACTTGAGGCTCGTCGGAATCTTCCAAGGCGGCCTTGAGGTACTCCGCGGCAAAAACGGGATCAGCCTTCAAATCCCGCACCATGGCTTCATCGTGGGAGATGCTTGACTTATGTTTCATCTTCTTGCTTCCTTCTCTGATAGTCCCGCCAATACTCGACAGCCCGATCAATGTCGGATACTTGTTTTCGCTTGTCGCCGCCACAAAGCAGCAAGACACAAGTGCGACCGCTCTTAGCATAGTACACGCGGTAGCCAGGGCCTTCGTCGATCCTGAGTTCCCAAACACCCTCGCGCAGCGCCCTGCAATCTCCGAAATTACCAGCGGCAAGGCGATTGATACGCACGGCCACCTTGGCGGCGGCACGCCTATCACCGAGGCTGCCTAACCACTCGCCGAAAACGTCCTTACCTTCGGCAGTGATGTACCGGAGCATCTCCATCATTCAGGCAATTGTAACTTATAAGTTACAATGAGTCGAGCTGTTCCGTCGGGTAGTTACCCACTGATCGCAACGAGTTTGCCTGCTCGTTGCAATGTCCAATATCGCA
>JAWXAV010000088.1:0-18768 GCA_034439695.1 Bythopirellula sp.
ATGGAACTTGGCACGAAATATCCTAAATTGGCATTATTCCCATACGATAGGTCATTCCCGCGCAGGCGGGAACCCAGTCCTCCCCGCACTAGATTCCCGCCTGCGCGGGAAAGACGGAACATCATAAAAAGCTGGTCCTGGGGGCAGGACGGGCGCTGTTTTTGAAAAGAGACGAGGCATCATGCGATTATTCATTAGAGTACCCGTTGCGCTACTATTTGGCTCACTCCTTGCGTGCGGTGAGGCCCGGGCAGCGCTTTCAACTGTTGGGGACGTATCACCTGCCATTGATCCGCTCGGTTATGGCATCCCCGGTCAGCCCGGCAGTATTGGCGCTGTGACAATTGGGCTAACTGATGTTGGTGGTCTGTTCATCAATCAACAGTTCGAGCCAGGGCCGCTGATTAGTTCAGGCGACGGTATTATTGGTCGTGACGAGGGCAGCATTGGTGCAGTCGATCTAACCGACTTTTTTTCGGACTGGCTTATGTCTGGCGATCTCGTCGTTGGCCAAGAAGGAACGGGAGCAATCGACATTAAAGATAGTGCGAAAGTTCAAGTTGGCAACAATTCATTCGCCTTTGCAAGTGTTCCGCAATCGGCACCGCCAACCGATGTCATTACTGATGGCGGTTTAGCCACAATCGGTCAGTTCCAAACAGGTTTGGGAACAGTCACATTGTCGGGCGTGGCCGGCACGCGGCTAGTCGTCGAAGACCTCATCGTGGGTGATTACGGTGTAGGCAATTTGATTGCGACGTCGCGGGCCAGCGTTATCACTCAGAAGGGCTTTATTGGCAACGGTGACGGTTCAGTCGGTTATGTGAGTGTTTCCGATTTGGGAACTCGTTGGACCGTCGGCGATAATCGTACTTCCATCGATGGTCGGCTTGTTATTGGCAACGTGATCGGCGTGGGTGACATCGGGGAGGCCGATAACGAAGCGCAGGAGGGCCAAGGACAAGGAACCCTTCGGATTGCCAATCAAGGGCTCGTCCAGGTAAGCGACGAAGTAATCATCGGACTCAATGGTCACCTCTTGTTGGAAACCAAGGGTCGATTGCGCATCCTGCCGACGTCCGAGATCGTTACCGATGGAGATCTCGATGTCCTGGATGTCATCACCAATTTTGGCGTGATTTCTGGTGACGGCTTCGTCGATTTCGTTGGTGTGAACGATGGACCGACCAACCCCGACACCGTTTCCACAAGGCCGCTGACCTTCCTCAACACGGCTGTTGGTGAAATTCGCAATGCCGCCAATGCCACCGGCACCCTCGGTGGCACCAATCAGCGCGAGAAGCTGGTGTTTAATGGCAACGCCCTCAACCTTGATACACTGATTAACAACGGTACCATCGAGTCCCTCGGCGGTGAAATGGAGTTTAATGTTCCCGTTGTCAATAATTTCGAAATCGTCGCGCGGGATGCCGTGATGCGGTTCCCGCAGGTGTTGTTCAATAATGGCCCCGATGGCATTTTGGTCTTGGGCGGCGATACGACGGTTCACGGCATCGTGGACAACACCGGGGGCGGTAGCGTTGAGGTGTTGCCGGGAAGTGACGTGGCTGTCATCGGCGATCTCAGGTTTTCCACGGCGAGCATTGTTTCGCTGGTGATCGGGGACGACGCCAGCAATCTCTTTATCAGCGGAGTGACCGATCTAGGCAATGCCATCTTGGAATTGAACTACTCGAATGGGGATGCGCCGCAGGCCGGCGATACGTATGAAATTTTGGAATCTGCCGGGGGGCTGGGTGCCACGACATTTTTCAATACACCCGTTCCGGCGGGAGGGGCCTTGTGGGATATCACCTACGTTGGTGATTCGGTGTTCGCTTCCTTCGGGGGCATAGCTGCCGGTCCCAGCGGCGCCGACTTCAACGGTGATGGCATCGTCAATCAGCTCGACATCATCATTTGGCAAGACAATTACGGCCGGACGTCACCGCCCAACTTGGATGCGTTTGGCGATGCCGACAGCGACGGCGATGTCGATGGCCGCGACTTCTTGCGGATTCAGCGGGAGTTTGGAGGACCCGGCGTGGAGCCTATCGTGGCCAATTTGGCTAGCGTCCCCGAGCCCTCAGCGCTGGTCTTGCTGCTGTCAGCCGCGGTGGGCCTAGTCGCTCGACGGAAGAGATAAACGGATTCACGCTGAATTTTGAGTTAGCCACGCTGATATATCCACACTGGGCACAAAAAACCACAATAAGGTTTCTTGTGCTTTTTTGTGTTTTTCGTGGCTAAAGAGAAATGAGATTTTATGTCCAACACAAAGCAGGGTCTCGGCACGGGGGAAATCATTGGCATAGCGCTCATCGTGGCTGTGTTGCTGATGATCTTTTCGTCAGGCGGTGGATCGGCGAATCTCATCCCGCCGGGCACGCCGTTGCCGGAGTTGATGGCTGAGGGGTGGGTGAATGTCGGATCTCCGGAAGCTGACGCATCCGGCTCGCCCAGTATTCCTACCCGAGAAAGCTTGGCGGGGAAGGTGGTGTTGGTGGATTCTTGGGCGACGTGGTGCCCGCCGTGTCGGGCGTCGATGCCGCAGTTGGCGCGCGTTTATGAAAAGTACGCCGACCAGGGAGTGGAGTTTGTGGGGCTCACACCCGAAGGGGAAGAAGACCGCGCGGCGATCGAGGGTTTCATCGGCACGGTCAAGGGTTTCACTTGGCCGGTCGGCTATGGCACGACGCCGACCTTGGACATGCTGGGAGTGAGCGTGTTGCCAACGATGGTGGTGTTCGGCAAGGACGGCAAAGCGCAGTGGTCGAGCACGTCAACCGACGGCTTGGAAGCGGCGCTCGACGCGGCACTGGCTCGGTAAGAGTTCACCACGAATCTAACGAATTGCACGAATGGGAAGAAATGCGGAGTGGGGATTGCGGATTGCGGAATTAATTTCTGAAATCTTATTCGTGCAATTCGTTAGATTCGTGGTAAAAAAATCTTAAAGCATTTCGCGGATGTAGCGGACTTTGGGTTTGCCGCTGCCGTCGACGGGGAGGCCAATGAGATAGTCGCTGGCGTAGCGGAGGGCATCGCGGGGCCGCTCGGGGACTTGGAAGTTGTCCCCCTTCTGCATAATCACGCGGGCCGTCGGCATCTCGCCGAACGCGCGCATCCCGGAAGATTCGCTGGGGAACCAGTGCAACTTGCCCTCGGCATCGGCCAGGCAGAACTCGGGGTATTGGTGTTCGTGGACCCACACCATGCGGGCGGGGATTTTGTCGGCTCGGCAGAGCGCGACGAACAGGGCGCTCACGTCGTGGCAATCCCCCTTGCCGCGATCCAGCGTTTCGACCGCGCTTTGATCTTCGCCTTCAACGTATTCAATGGAACCTTGGACGTAGTCATAGATTTTCTCCACGCGCTGCCAGGTGGTGAGCGTGGCGGGATCTGCCGCGGGTTCTGCTTCTTCGGTGGTGGCTTCGTCCGTGGGCGCTGGCTCGGCGGGTACGCGCTCCTCGTCGCTGGCGCTCTGCGTCGCGGTTAACTCGACCGAGTCGGTTTCCTCGTCGGTCGCTTCCACTTCCTCATCGGCTTCTGCTTTCGGAGAGAAGATATCTTTGAGCGTGCGGCGGATTTTGCCGTGGTTGTGTTGGATGTAGGGGCTGCGGCCAAGGTAGCGCTTGAGCTCGCGGTCGGGCTTCTTGGGCGGAACGAGCTGGGCGGTTAATTCTTCCTCTGGTGGCAAGATCACCTTGGTGCGGACCTCAAAAGTGAGGATGGCGTGGGCTTCGGTGCCGCCGGGAAGGTAGGGAATCGTAATCACCATCTGCCGCGCTCCGCCGTTGACCATGCGGTAGTCGACCGATCCGATCTCGGCGGAGATGTCCTCGTCGGCGACGATCACTTCTTGCTCGTCACATTCAAATGGCACGGCAACCATGGCCACGATGTCACGCACGGGGCCTTTGGTGGCTTCGATGGAAGCACCCACGCGGTAGCGCACGGCGATTGTGTCGCCATAAGTGCGAAAGGGATCGGCTGCAGTTTCCGTGAGCTGCGCGCTGGCGGAAGGGGCGGCGAGGAGAAAAAGTAGGGCGGCAGAGGCGATGCGCAAAATCATGTCAGTTCTCGGCAGGTATGCGGGTGGGCTACCTTCAATTGTAGCTTGGCGGGAAGAGAAATCTTTATTTAGCAGCGGGACTTGTCCCGCTCGTCTTTTAAAAAAGATAGGAACCCGCTGCAAGCAGCGGGGCTAAATAGTGCGGTCCACAAAAAAACCGCTCGACCGCGTTCAGGATGGCACGGTCGAGCGGAGCGCAAGATAGATTGCACGATGATTCATCTCGCCAGGCTTGCGGAGGGGACGCAAACTGGCGAGTGGCTCGGCGTGGTTTGGCAGCCCCAGTGTTTGGGTAGTGGGAGTTGGAACTCTCTGCCAGGGAGCCACGCGGAGCGGGTTATTTCATGGTCTTCATCACTCGGACGGTTTCGTTGATTCGGGGAAATTCACGGTTGCAGGGGCTGGGCCGGGGTCGGTCAGGCTGGAGCCGCCTTGCGGAGCGTAGGTGGTTGAAGGGAGCGTCGGCTGCCCGGTGCTTGGCACCATCGTGCCACTTTCGTAGCCACTATCCGTCGTTGCTCCTCCGCAGCAGCCGCTGTCCATGGAGCCACTGTCCATGTACCCGCCCGACCAGCCGCCTGACCCGCAGGGCGAACACATATTCATGCACGGATCGCAGCAAGGTTGGCATTGGGGGATGCACTGAGGAACACACTGCGGGGCACATTGGCAGTTGGCCTGCGGCATGACCATCTGTTGCATCGGTGCGGCCATTTGTGGCTGCATGTATTGCGGTTGCTGAACATATGGGGTTCCCAACGCGACGGGCGAGCCCATCATCGCAGGGGCCGCTGTCTTCGTGCCGCAGAGTGACCCACGATTGAGCCAGTTGCGGCAAGAACCACAGCAGCCAGTGTTGGCAGCGGTAACAACCGCCAACGCCAGCAAAATCAAACCATTCGATCTCATTTCAATCTCCTCGGCGGGCCACCCGTGGCGGGTGATGTGGGGAGGGGGTTCGTGGCGGGCTGGATGGTAGGGTGCGGTCGCAACGGTTGGTGCGATTCCACGGGTCTCGCAAGTGTGATCGAGTGGCCGTAAAGCCAACCCAAACCAAAAACCAGCTACGAATCATCAAGGTCATGCAACTCTACAACACCCCCAGCGATGTGCAAACGCAACACGAAAATTTTTTGCAACATTTTTCCGGCGCGCACGTGGAAAAAATGCTACGTTTCTATAGACCGTCGAGAATGGTCTGTACACACCTCGTGTGGACAGGCCAAGCGGCATGATCCGACACAATGGAATGCGTCGTCCAGGTGACATTCCGTTGTGCTGCCGCTTCACATTTGTGGAACTCGCGCGGCTGGAATCCTGAAGCCCGGACGGAACCTCCCCATGTTTGCCTTCAACCAATGGCGTCCAGCGATTGGCTGCCGCTGCATAGCTGCGATTTTGGCGGCGTGCCTCCCTGTTGTTGCGTTGCCTCTTGTAGTTGCCCCCTCTCTGGGTGCGACGATCGCCGATCCCCCCGCGCCACCAACCGCGGATGAGATTTTGCTCATCAGCACGCGAGGCCTCGGCACGTCCTGTGATCCCGAGCAAATCAAACTGGAGCTTGATTGTCACCGACTGACTTTCAATAGTGTCGGTGAACCCACTTGGGTCGCGCATGATTGGCACAATCTACAACTCCCGATAAACGCTCAGCGACAAACGGTGATCTACGTTCATGGCAACCGCGTGTCGGAAGGCTATGACGCGACCGAAGGAATGGCCGTGTACGAATCCTTGATCTCCGGACGAAAGGGACACAAACCACTGCGATACATTATCTGGTCGTGGCCGTCGTCGCAGATTCCTGGTCAGATCAAGGATTATCAGGTGAAGGCGTTGCGAACGAACCCGGTGGCTTGGCAATTGGCGTGGTTTTTGGACCAGATCCCTGCCGAAACGCCGATCGCGCTCATGGGCTACAGCTACGGTGCCCGCGCGGTGAGCGGCACGATGCACTTGTTGGGTGGCGGCAGCTTGGGAAACTTGAAACTGGAAAAGCGTCAACATCCCGACCGTCAGCCGGTGCGGGTCGCGCTGATGGCCGCCGCGTTCGATGCCGATTGGATGCTTCCCGGCGAAGTCCACGAGCGGGCGATCACGCAAGTCGAGCGGATGGTGGTCCTCACGAACAAGCAAGATCCGGCGATGCGGTTTTTTAAGCTGAGCACGAAAAAAAGCCGTGTTGATGCGTTGGGACTCGCCGGGATGCCGCAAAGCGCCAAGCTCGGCCCGGCGGCCAAGCGGATTCAATATCTCGATGTCACCGCCGAAGTGGGCCGTAGCCATGTGATTTACGATTATCTGGCGGATACGGCCAAGATGACCCGCATGTGGCAGCAATTGCTGGATCCGAACTCTGTGCAGGTTCGGGACATGGCGATTCCCGCCTATGCACATCTGCGTGCAGAAAGTGCCCGGCGGTAAGGCTTATTCCTTTGCGACGTAAAGCTTGTCATAATCAGTCGCATGAGCGACAGCGTGGCCTATTTCAACGGTGAGTGGATTCGCAGCACGGACCTTGCCGTTCCGGTCAGCGATTTGGGATTCCTGCTCGGCACGACGCTCACCGAAAAGCTGCGCACCTTCGGCGGTCGGCCTTATCGTGCCGAAGCTCATCTCGCGCGGATGCGCAACTCCATCGAGATTATGGGTTGGAATGCCGACGCGATTATTCACGAAGCCGCCACGGCAGTTGACGAATTTATGACCCGCAATTCGGCGTCAATGGTCGAAGGTGACGATTGGAATATCACGCTGTTCGTCACGCCTGGAAAATCAGCCGACGCCATGAGCCCCACGGTCTGCGTGCATGGCTACCCCATTCCATTTCATCAATGGGCGCACCAATTTCTGCAGGGGGTCGAAGCGGTGATTGTCGGCACGCGGCAAGTGCCGACGAATTGCTGGCCCGCGGAACTCAAATGCCGCAGCCGGATGCATTATTATTTGGCTGATCGCCAAGCGGCGAAACATTCTCGACAAGCACGCGCGATCCTGCTCGACCAAGACGGCTACGTCGGCGAAGGCTCGACCGCCAACTTGATTGCCTACTACGCCGACCGTGGTTTGGTCACTCCGAAGATCGCCAAAGTTCTCCCCGGTGTGAGCCAGCACGTGATTTTCGATTTGGCCGAGTCGCTGGGTATCAGACACCAAGAACAAGATTTGCTCCCAGCCGATTTGTCGCAAGCCGATGAGCTATATCTTTCGAGCACGTCGATCTGCTTGCTCCCCGTGGTAAACCTCGACGGCTTGCCGATTGGCACGGGCCAGCCCGGGCCGGTGTTTCAGAAATTGCTCACTGCGTGGTCGGAACAAGTGGGCGTGGACATCGCCGCTCAGGCACAGAAGTTCGCGATTCGTTAAAGGCTACAACCCCGCAAAATAGTTCCGCACCGCCACGTCCAGCGTTTCGTTGCTCACCGCCAACGGCTGCTTGTGAAACTCGCAGTAATTACGAATCTGCCGCAAGAGATCGCGCGGATGGCAGAAGCGTAACGGGCGCTTGGTGGCTTGGTAATGCGTGTCGAGCAGATAATGCACCGCCGCCTGTTCACACTGGCAGCCGGCTTTGGTCGCCAATTCTTGAAACAGTGTGACAAACTCCTCGCGGGTGGGCCCGCTGACTTCAATCTTGTACGGAATCCGCCGCAGGAAGGCTTCATCCACTAGATCGCTCGGCTCAAGATTCGTGGAGAAAACGAGCAGCATGTCGAACGGCACCGAAACTTGTCGACCGCTCGAAAGATTGAGGTAGTCATGGTTCTTTTCCATCGGCACGATCAGCCGATTTAACAGTTCCGACGTCGGCATCCGTTGCCGGCCAAAGTCGTCGACCACTAAGGCCCCGCCGTTGGCGCGGAGTTGCACGGGGGCTTCGCTGATGCCTGTGCTCGGGTTGAATTGCAGATCAAGCTGAGCCATCGTCAATTCGCCGCCGACAACAATCGTCGGACGGCGAATGAGAATCCAGCGGCGGTCGTGCCGGACGTTTTCCAACTCTGTCACCGCCACGGCTTCATGGCTCCGCGGATCGTAAAGCCGCACCAGTTCACCATCAATCGTGATTGTGCGGGGAATCCAAATGAATTCGCCGTAGGCACTCACGACTAACTCTGACAGGCTCGTCTTGCCATTGCCCGGCGTACCGTAGAGGAACATTCCCCGGCCGTCATTGATCGCTTGGCCAAGTTGACTTAACAACACATCGCTCAAGCGCAATTCACGGAAAGCCTCTTTAAGCTTTTGCACATCGAGCTGACTTGATTGCAACGACTGCTCGGCAATCGCGGCGAGATAGGTTTCCAGGGGCACGGGAGCGGAACCAACATACGAACACTGCTGATTCTCACGGCGGGCACGATCAAAGCCCGCCTCGGTGAGTTGGAACACAAAATCTTCGAGTCCCGACGAACCCTTGATGCCGATCATCAATTCCGCGCGGAGCCGTTCCAAAGGTTGTTGCAAAATGGGTCGCGGCAAGTGCAAACTTTCCGAGATGCCCCGGCCGCTGATCGTGCCGCGCTTCAGGAGCGACTTGAGCACGAGCGCTTCGAGCTCGTGCTCATTGAGCCCCGTGTCGGCGAGCGTTTCGGGTTCCACGGGTATGAACCGCACGGGTTGCGAAGCCTGTTCTTGGGCCGCGCTCCTAGGGTTTGTCGATGAGGTAGTGATGTGTGATTGGTTGGATCGAAATGGGTAATACGCGGAAATATCGCTGTGGCTCTGCAACAGATCTGTACTCATGAGGACACCTAGCTTATGGGGCCAACAGGGGGGAAGATGAAGAGATGGCGATTCCGGCGCGCGGCATCTCCCCACCTGAAACCTTGTTCACGATTCAGTGGTTGTCCACCAAGCGGGCGGGTGATGCCGGTTGAATGCTGGGGCCTAGGCGAATTGGCTGCCAACTATGCCGATCCTGCGGGCGGATTCCCCCTCCCGGGTGGATTGGTTAGAATTTCGATTCCCCTCGGACTGGTCGCTTCAGCGACCAGTTCCCACGTGGCTCTAACTTTCAAGCACACCTCAACGGAACCCCCATGTTTGAAGCCCTTCAGGATGGACTCAGCGGCGCGTTCAAAACGCTGCGCGGCAAGGGAAAACTCTCCGAAGCCAACATGCGCGACGGCCTCAAGTTGGTCGAAAAATCGCTGCTCGAAGCCGACGTGAGCTTCCCCGTGGTCCGCGAGTTCATGGCTCACGTCACCGAACAGGCCGTCGGCGAGAAAGTGCTCAAGTCACTCGATCCCAGCCAACAGGTCGTGGGCATCGTCTACGACGAACTTGAGAAGTTGATGGGGCCGGTCGATAATTCGCTCCACTTGAAGGCCAAGGATGAAGTGACCGTGCTCATGATGTGCGGTCTGCAAGGTTCGGGTAAGACCACCACCTGCGGCAAGCTGGGCCGCATGCTCAAAGAGGCAGGTCGAAAGCCGCTGCTAGTCGCCGCCGACTTACAGCGCCCCGCGGCCATCGACCAATTGCACGTCCTCGGCGAGCAGTTGGACATCGCGGTCTTTTCGGATCGCGCACAGAAAGATCCCGTGATCGTCTGCAAGTCCGCCGTTGATCAAGCCAAGAAGCTTGGCGCGGACGTGGTCATCCTCGACACGGCGGGCCGCTTGCATGTCGACGACGAATTGATGCAGCAACTCGAACGCATCGACCGCCAGTGCGCTCCGCATCAAGTCTATCTGGTTGTCGACGGCATGACCGGCCAGGACGCGGTTAACAGTGCCAAGGTGTTTAACGAAGCCTTGGAACTCGATGGCGTGATTCTCACCAAAATGGATGGCGACGCCCGTGGTGGCGCGGCGCTGTCGGTGAAGCAAGTCACGGGGGTGCCGATCAAGTTCATCGGCACGGGCGAGCACCTTGATGCGCTCGAAGAATTTCACGCCGATCGCATGGCGGGGCGAATCTTGGGGCAGGGGGATATTCTCACGCTCGTCGAAAAAGCGCAGCGCGAATTCGACCAAGACGAAATGATTCGCCAGGAAGAGCGGATGCTCAAGGGCGAGTTCACGCTCGACGATTTCAAATCGCAGTTGAGCCAAATCAAAAAACTTGGCCCGCTGCAAAAAGTGATGGGCCTGATTCCCGGCATGGGGGGCCTCAAAGACGCCCTCGGTGATGTTGATCCCGAGCACGACATGAAGCGGCTCTTTGGCATCATCGACTCGATGACTGCCGACGAACGCCGGAGTCCCACGAAGGTGATCGATCAAAGCCGTCGCCGGCGGATCGCGGCGGGCTCGGGGGTCGAGCCCCACGAAGTCAACGAGCTCGTGAAGCAATTCGACGTGATGGCGACGATGATGACCTCGATGGCGGGGAAGGGGATGCGGGAGCGAATGAAAATGGTTCGCGAGATGCAATCGAGCCTCACCAACCCCAATGCGAGCTTGGGCAAGAAAAAGCAGCACACCGGCAAACGGCTCTCGACCCAGGAACGGGCGAAGCTCAAAAAAGAGCGAGACAAAGAACTGCGCAAACGCAAACGTGACCAGCGCGGAGGTTGAGGCGCTTTGCCAGCCAGATAAACGCTACCCAGCCGGATTGCAACGCAATCCACGGAATGGCGGCAGTAAACGCCTGAAATCCCATCGCCAGCACCCCTTCCAAAACGACACGAAATCTGGCAGAATTACAGGTTTACAGCACATCTCAAAGCCTCGCCTGGTAACGCTCCGTGACTAGGCAGGCTCACGATACAGACTTGATACATGAAATAGCGTAGCAACAGATCAGGAGAACTACGTGGCAGTTAGAATTCGCATGAAGAAGATGGGTCGGGCCCATCGGGCATTTTTCCGTGTGTGTGCGTTCGATCAGAGTTGCCCCCGCGACGGCAGGCCGCTGGAGGAACTCGGCACTTACGATCCGAGTGTTCCCGACGCCGACGCCCGCGCGGTGCTCAATGGCGAGCGCGTGGCCTATTGGTTGGGCGTGGGTGCCCAGCCGAGCGAGAAAGTCGCCGTGCTGATTAAAAAGTACGGCAAGGAAGGCACGCACCTTTCCAAGCAGCAAGAAGCACTGGCCAAGTTGTCGGCACCCAAGTCGGTCCCGGCTCCAGGTGAGCCCGCTTCCAAGCCCAAGAAGCCGGGTGAAGAGCCTGCTCCCGAGGCCGCGCCTGTTGCTGTTGAAGAAGCGGCCGCTCCGGTTGAGGAAGCCGCGCCCCCTGCCGAAGAGTCGGCTGCTGCTGCTCCCGCTGAGGAATCAGCCGCCGCACCGGTGGAATGACGAACTAAACAAAAAATGCGATTCGATGTGCTCACCCTGTTTCCGGAAATGTTTTCCGGTTACATGACGCAAAGCCTGTTGAAGCTGGCCATCGAACGCTCCCTTGTGCGGATTGAACTGCACAACATACGCAATTGGAGTCGAGACAAACACCAATGTGTCGATGATCGTCCCTTCGGGGGCGGGCCGGGGATGGTCATCAAACCCGAGCCCACCATCGAAGCGGTCGAGGAAGTACAAACCCTGGGCGACAGCCCGGGACATGTGGTTTTGCTCTCTCCCCAAGGGAGGCAGCTTAACCAAAAAGTAGTTGAAGAACTCGCCACGCACCAGCGGCTTTTGCTGCTGTGCGGGAGGTACGAAGGTTTCGACCAACGAGTGAGCGATATTTTGCAGCCCGAAGAAATCTCGGTCGGCGACTTTGTCCTCAATGGGGGGGAAGTCGCGGCGATGACGGTCATCGACTCGGTGATCCGACTCGTGCCGGGAGTTTTGGGCGACCAAGACAGTAGCCGCGACGATTCATTTTCGACCGGCAACCGACTTTTGGAACATAGCCAATACACGCGGCCCCGCGAGTATCGCGGGCACCAAGTTCCGGAAGTTTTGCTCGGCGGCGATCACACCCTGATTGCCGCTTGGCGAGAACAAAACAGTATCGAACGAACCCGCCAGCGCAGGCCCGACCTGCTGGACAATAACAATAAAGAGAACACCTAAGCCCAGGGATGGCACTCCCTGGGTTGTGTTAGCGCAAGGAAAATGCCATGAGCCAAGAAATCATGAAACTCGTTGAACAATCGAGCCTGAAAACGGACGTTCCTCAATTTGAAATCGGCGATACGGTCGACGTGCATACCCGTATCCTCGAAGGCGACAAGGAACGCATCCAGATTTTCACCGGCGTGGTCATCGCGCGGAGCGGCTCGGGCGCGAAGGAAATGTTCACCGTCCGCCGCATCGTCGACAGCCAAGGCGTCGAGCGGAAGTTCCCGATCCACTCACCCCGCATCGCCAAGGTGGAAGTCAAACGCAGCGGCGTCGTGCGACGTGCCAAGCTCTACTTCCTACGCGAACTCTCTGGCAAAGCCACCCGCCTCAAAGAACGCCGCACCGACACCCCCAAGGCAAAAGCCAAAGCGGCCAAAGCCAAAGCGAGCAAGTAGCCACTCGCGGCTTTTTATCGCTCGAAAAAACACAAAGCCCGGGGATGGCACTCCCCGGGTCTTTTTCTGCATTACCGCAGGCCGTAGCACGGAACAAGCCGTGGGCAGTTCCGGCATGGATCACGTTGTCGCCCCGCCATGCCGCCAGGTCTTACTTAAACGCGGCGTACAACTCGCACCGGCCGACAAACTATTCCCCATCAGATCGCCCGATCATCTTCGCGAGCGTGGCGGTATCGGTTGATTCAGAAAGAAACGTGACCGACCCATCGGCCAGCGCGACATAGGCGCCGCCGGAATGGTCCGAGTAGATGCCAAAAGCGTTGTCACGGTTGACGCCAACATCACGGTGGATTACATAAGACAAACTGGTGCTTGTCGACCATCCCGTTTGGCCAGGGTAGCGCGCGTCAGGGTGGTCTTCTGTCACATTAGGACGTCCATCCACCATGTGGAGCGGCCGTCCGCCACGTTCGACGAGCATGATCGAGTTTGATAGCCCGTCGGTGACTTCACTGAACTTGCCCCCGGGATAAGATACAAGGTCTCCATTAATGGTCGGGACGTCGAAGGGAGGAAGAACCTTATGATCAGTACCCGTAAACTGGTTGCCGACAAAGGTCGCCGAACCCCAAACACCCCAGCGTACGTACTTCAAGTTACCTTCTAAATTTCCAACAGGCGGAACTTCGAAAACAACCCACATGCCGGCTAGCCCATCGTAATGACTGCGGACGACTTGGTATTTGTCGTCTTGCGATTTCCGTGCATGTCGCGCTCCCCATCCCATGTTCTCGGTTGGTGATGCTCCGCTGGGGCAGATGTAGGGTGAGACGACGGTGGTCGCCACCGATTCGTTCTCCCTATCAGTTGCGAAGGCGCGCCAGTCGATCGAGTCGTGGAGTGCGGATTCTTCGAGGTTGGGCAGCAAGGCGGCACGCCATGAATGCATGTGATACAGATCCCACTCTTTGAGCGGATAAGAAAGGGATGTACCGTTGTAGTGGGAGGGCAGGTTTTTTTTGGAATTGTGAAACGCATGCAACGCTAATGCAGTCTGCTTCAAGTTGTTTTGGCAATGCGTTTTGCGTGCTGACTCCCGAGCGGCCTGAATCGCGGGAACAAGGATCGCCACGAGAAGACCAACGATGGCAATCGAGACAAGGGTCTCGATAAGTGTCAAACCACCATGAATGTGCCGTTGATTGCGAAGCATTGCGATATGTTTCGAGTGGACAGCGATAGGTGCATGACTAGCAGCCTTATTATACGTCGTCCTGGGAGCGTTTATCAGCGCTCATCAGCTTGAATTAGCAAAGATTATTCTGACACGAACCACGCTCGGTCTCGTCAGTAAGATATTCCCAAGAGCGCGCGGCCAAAACTAGCGGCTGATATTGGCCACCCGTTTGTGGTAAAATCAGCAACGCGCCAAACTATGTTTATGCGGCGGTTCCTTGATAGTATGGTTGGACGGGTCTACCACAGCTTGTGGGGACTTGGACCAACAACGACTAAATCGCAAGCTTTTTTCCGCCAAACCACATCATCTAGTGGGTCTGGCCAGATCACCCACTACCAATAGACATTTTTCCGTCCCCATGAAATGCCTTAAACCATTACAACAGCCCATGATGCGACTCTTCACAAGAGCGCGCGCCTCGCTGCGCTGGCCTCGCCGCGCCAAGACTTTGGGCGAACGCGGGGAAATCGCCGCGGCCAAGTTTCTCAAACGCTTGGGCTACCGCATCGTGACCACGCGCTTCCGGCAGCGGTATGGCGAAGTCGACATCATCGCGGTCGATGGCCAGACGGTGGTGTTCGTCGAGGTGAAAACCCGGCGGCTCGATTTAACCACACAGCCCGCCGAGGCCGTGGATTTCGCCCGGCAGCAGCGTCTCACCCGGGCGGCCCTGGCTTTCTTGAAGTTCCACGGGTTGCTCGAATATCCCAGCCGCTTTGACGTAATCGAGGTTGTGTGGCCAGAAAAGGCCCTGGAACCGCAGATTCGGCACATTATCGACGCCTTTCCGGCGGTGGGGAGGCGGCAATTTTTCAGCTAAACGCATTTTCTGTTGCCCATTCGGGGAATAAGGCTACAATGGCTGTTAAAGCACTTGAGCAGCTTTACTTTTCTCCATTCGGAACAGCATTATGCGGCGGCAAACTCTCTCTCTCCTTGCGCTTCTCGTGACGGCCTTGCCGCTCCAGGGGCAGAATTTCCGTTTCGAGGCTGAGACGGGACAGCGAATCGGAACGCAGATTTCAACCGCCAACCCGGGCTACTCGGGTACGGGGTACGTGACCGGTTTCGATTCGGACGGCGTTCCTCCTAACCCCATACCCGACAGAGTGGAGTTGCAAGCCAATATTGCAGCCGGTTTGTACGAGATGTGGGTTGGGTATCGCTCCCAATTTGGCGAGAAGGGCTACACATTCAAAGTGAACGGCGAAACGGGAAGCGGCATGTTTGACCAATCGCTGTCCTTTACCACGGATCGCGCGGGGTTGTTCAGTATTCCCGGTGGAACAAGTACGTTGGCGATTGAGAAGAATTGGGGTTACTACGATATCGACTACTTGGAGTTTCGCCCCTTCACGCCGCCGAGCATCGCGCCAGTAAGCACCCAGCTTTCCGATCCGCAGGCCAGTCCGCGCACCCAGTGGCTCATGAATTACCTGAACAGCCAATACGGCGAAAAAACTTTCTCGGGTCAGCAACACAGCGG
Organism: Bythopirellula sp.; assembly: GCA_034439695.1. Taxonomy (GTDB): domain Bacteria; phylum Planctomycetota; class Planctomycetia; order Pirellulales; family Lacipirellulaceae; genus Bythopirellula. The sequence goes on from JAWXAV010000088.1 coordinate 15,216, forward strand.
CAGCCAGAATTTGCCGTTTCCCGGCAACAGTTATCTCACAAAATCGGGCGGTTTAATACCGGCGATTCGTGGTAGCGATTTTATTGAGTATTCGCCGACGCGGCGGCAGTTTGGCTCCAATCCACGCAACGAGACCGAGCAATCCATTCAATGGGCGCAGCAAACCGGCGGGATTGTCACGATGATGTGGCATTGGAACGCGCCGGCAAATTTGATCAATCAGCCTGGCCAAGAATGGTGGCGAGGTTTTTATTCTAACGCCACGACCTTCAATCTGCCGGGAGCGCTCGCAAATCCCGTCGGCAGCGACTACCAACTCATCTTGCGCGACATCGACGCGATTGCCGTCGAGTTGCAGAAATTTGAGAACGCGAATGTTCCCGTCCTCTGGCGGCCTTTGCACGAGGCCCAAGGGGAATGGTTTTGGTGGGGCGATCACGGACCGGAAACGTTTAAGGATCTCTGGCATTTGATGCACGACCGCCTTACGAACGTGCATGGCCTGCACAATCTCATTTGGGAGTACACTTCGACTGGCGTGAACGAAGAATTCCTCGATTGGTATCCGGGCGACGACGTGGTCGACATGATCGGGGCGGATATTTATACCGATCCCACCTCAAGCATGAGCGGCGAGTGGTACGATTTGCTCGAAGTCTTTGACGGCAACAAGATGATCGCCCTCTCCGAGACAGGCACGCTCCCCAATCCCGAGGTGATGGACCAGTGGGGCATCGACTGGAGCTATTTTTCGCCGTGGAACGGCTCGTTTGTTGATGCCTTTACGCCCGCGCAGTTGCAGGCCACCTTGGGACATGAAGATATTATCACGCTCAACGAACTCTTGGTAACTCCGTGGAAACAGAGCGGCACGTTCCTAGGCGCGGATTTGAATTTTGACGGCGAAGTCAACGCCGACGATGTGACCATTTGGCAAGCGGCTTATGGCTCAAGTACCATGGGCGATGCCGACCTTGATGGCGACAGCGATGGCCGTGATTTTCTGCTCTGGATGCAGCAGCACACGAACCCGCCAGGATTGGCGGAAGTCACGGCCGTGCCTGAACCGGGGAGTATATCGCTCCTGTGTCTGGCTGTGGCGTTTTTTGTGACGGGGAGGATCGCTAAGCCGTGAACGGCGCTTGCAAGTACTCAAGCGTTTTTGCGCGCCACACAGGCCCAATCCCACGGCGATTTGCGCTCGGTGAGTTCGAGACCGTCGTCTTCCCAGGGATAGGAAACGCGCCGCACGGCGATCACCTCGAAGTTCTGATGCGTGACGATCCGCCGCAATTCTTGCCGCGAGTAATGCTTTTGTTCGGTATCGTTGCGGCGAACCAACTCGCTTGCCCCATCAACCGAACCGTGAAATGCCTCCTCATCCATTTCCGCGACGTAACGGGCGGACTCCAGCGAGGGAACCACGACCAGCAAATGTCCATTTGGCCGCACGAGTTGGCCGAGGCTTACCCACTGACGCTCACGCAGCGACGGCTTGGGCGACGTAATGACGTTCAAACAAACCGCGAGATGCGCCACCGCGCCGAATTTTGCACCGGCATCTTCCAAGGGAAGTGCTTGCCACTCGGCGTGGTTGAAATCACTACAACGCCGGCGGGTTCGCTTAACCATCGCCGAGGCGAAATCAAACGCGATGATCTTGCCGAAAGACTCGCCAAACCGCTCAACAAACGTGCCGATGCCGCAACCAGCATCGACAAGCGTTTTTCTGCGATTGGGCTTGGTCAGTGCGACCAGTTTAGCGATCTGCGCGCCGCTCGTAGCGGTGATGTCGCAGACGGACGTTTCAAACTCCGCCGCGAGACGGTTCCATCCCTGTTGGCTCATGGCACAATTCTATATCTCAAAATTAAGAAAATTAACCACAAAGATCACAAAGCACACTAAGACGTTGCGAATTCTTTCTCAGTGTCCTTTGTGCCTTAGTGGTTCAAAAATCAATTGTCACTCACTAATACAGTACAGCGATTTCTCGCCGCGGATGATGATTTCTTTGCCCACAAGAGCCGGGGTCGCATCAATTGGCTCGTCCAGTTGGTTGGTCGCGAGCACTTCAAACTCGGGGCCATGCTTTATGACGACAGTGGCACCGTTACGGCCGGCGATGTAAATCCGACCGTCGGCACCCACGGGCGAGGCATAGAGCATATCGATGCCGGGGATGCGCTGGGCCTTGAAGATTTGCTCACCCGTTTGCGCTGTGTAGCAGGACAGAATGCCGTTGTTCGACTTCGTGAAATAAAGTTGGTCGTCGTACAGCAAGGGCGAGGGCACATACGGAGTGTCTTGATCGAGCTTCCACGCCACTTGATCGGTGTCGGTGATGTCCCCCTTGGCACTCAGCGGAATCGCATACAATGCCGAGCCGCGATGGCCGGTCATGCAGTACACCAAGTCCTTGTACCGGACGGCCGTGGGGACGGCACCCATCGCCTGGCCACCACATTCCCAAATGATTTCGCCGTTGGCGAGGTCGTAGCCACGAGCGCGATTCATGCCGTTGACCACCACTTGCATCTTGCAGTCGTATTCCACGATGAGCGGCGTGAGCCACGTGGTTTCCTCGTCGCGGTCGACTTTCCATTTGGTCTCGCCGGTGTTGGCGTCGAGCGCGGTGATGAACGATTGGCCTTCGTGGTCCCAGTTGATCACAAGCGTGTCGCTATGCAAGGCAGGAGACGATCCCTCACCGAACATATTGCGAATTTGCATCAGGCCCAGGTCTTTCTTCCAGCGCAGGTTGCCGTCCATATCGTAGGAATAAACTCCACGCGAGCCAAAAGACACGTAAATGTTGTTGCCATCGGTAATGGGCGTGGAAGAGGCAAAGCTGGCCGTGCCGTGATGCCCCTCGTGGGGAATCGCCTCGGCGGCAGTTTGCTGCCAAATGGTTTTGCCCGTCTTGCGGTCGAGACACATCACCACGAACTGGTAAAAATTAGTGGGTGCTTCATCGCCGCCGCCAAATCCGCGACCACCGCCGCGTCGTCCCCGGCGACGTTCGCCACGGCCCTCACCCTCTGGTGGTCCGGCAGCGGGGGGTGTCGTTTCCGCGGGAGGAGCGGCGTCGACTTGAGCAAGCAGAGCGTAGCGGTCGTTGCCTATCAAATGAAATGCATGAGATGTTTCACGCGCTGCCGTTCCGGGAGGGGTGTCGGCCGTGCGATCAGTTTTGATAGCGGTTTGCAGATAAATGCGATCGCCCCAAACCATCGGAGAACCGCTACCGCGGCCGGGAAGTTCAACTTTCCATTTGACGTTTACTGTTTCACTCCAGGTCGTCGGAGGATTTGCCTCTGGCGAGACGCCGGTGAATTCCGGGCCGCGGAAGCCGGGCCAATTCGTGTCGGCTTCGTCGGCAAACGCGGGACAAGCGACAAGACAAAAGAGTACGCCTGAGAAAATTTGCTTCCACATACACTGCTCTCCCTAATGGCAGATTCACAGTCCAAACAGTCTCTTCATCAACGCGACCTCCATAACGGGCTAAATCAGGGCTTGGCTTTCTCACTCGATACCTTACTAGCGGCAA
>JAWXAV010000089.1:0-3239 GCA_034439695.1 Bythopirellula sp.
CCCGGCACACTCCCCTCCGGCGGCCAACCCCTGCAACCCGTGCCCTAGCGAGAACATCAAACCCACCGCTTGCGTCTTCGCGCTCCTACTTCACCGGCACTTCACGATTCTTCGGCACGATCCCCCGCGCGATCCGTGCCGGGTCGCGGGCGATCTTGTCGGTGAGCACCCAAATGTTGTCGAGGATTTGCCGGATGCGGCGTTGAATGAACTCGTCATTAATCATCATCCGCACATCGCGAATCGCCCCTTGGGCCTCATTCACGGTGGTTCCCAATTTGTCGTAGAGTTCTTGATCTCGCAGCAATTTGCCGATGGTTCCCTGACCCGAATTCACGTTTTTCGCCACGAGTGCTGCTTCAGCAAAGACCTGGCTCAAGTTGTCGATACTTGCTTCCAACCGATCCACGAGCTGCGGGCCCCGCTCGCCCAAGGGTCCAGTGAGCCCTTGCAAATTTTGCAGATTCTTATCTGCGGAGGCGAGTGTGCGTTCCAGCACGGCTAAGATTTCCCGCGCGTCGGACACCACCTGGGGCAACTGCGAAAGCCCTTGCCGCAAATCTTCCTTGAACTGCTCGTCACCCAACACGTCTTGCACGTCGGCCATCACGAGTCCGAAGTTGGTGAGCGCGGAATCGGCCGAATCCATCACCCGCTTGACCCGCTCCATATCGGCGTCACCCAATACGGTGTTCAGTTTCTCGGCCAACTGCGCGACTTGCTGCCCCGCTTCGCCGAGCGATTGGATCGCGATCTTCAAGTCACCCTGCATGTTGGAGAGCAAATCGAGCGGACTCGGCACAAATATACCCCTCAGCGGCGGGCCGCCGGGTTGCACAACGACCGCGTTGGCAGCGGGGCCGACCGGCGAAAAATCGATCACCGCGTCGCCGATCAACGAAGTTTGAATCCGCGCGATTTCGTTGCTCTTGATTTCCTTCTCGCCGTCGATGTTCAGCGTGAGCAATGCGCCCGTGTCGGTATCGGCCACGCTTTCCACACGACCGATGAGCACTCCTCGACGACGCACGGGCGTATCGGGAGCCACGCCGGGGGCTTGGTCCACGAGCACCTGCAATTGATAGTGGGCACGGAACGGCGACCACGAGAAATCGCTGCTCATTACGATCAGGACTGCCGTGATGATCGCGGTGGCAAACACCACCACGCCCACGCGGAATTGTTTTTTGCGTTCGTCCATGAATCACCCTTGTCTTATCAAGCCACTGCCTCAACCAATCGGTCAAACCAGACCTTCGCTCATCTCCTCGAGTCGGTCGCCGGCCTCGCCGTGATAAAACTGCGAAACCCGTTCGTCTTTTGTGCGTTCAATTTCCGCGGGCGTGCCGTCGAAAATCACTTGCGGTTCGTCGTCTTCCAGCCGCGCGATCGGGTAGAGCATCACGATCCGATCCGCCACCTTTGACGCCGACTTCATGTCGTGCGTGACCATGATGCTCGTAACCTCGTTGTTGCTCCGCGTGCGCATCATCAGTTCGTTGATCACGTCGCTCATGATCGGGTCCAGACCCGTCGTTGGTTCGTCGTACAGCAGGATTTCCGGGTGCATCACCAGCGCCCGCGCGAGTCCCACGCGCTTACGCATGCCCCCCGACAGTTCCGCCGGGCGTTTGCGCAGCACGCTCGTGGGAAGTCCCACCTCCGCCAGTCGCGAGTGCATTTCTTCCGAATGACCCCGTGCTTCTTCCGGATGATGTTGCCGAAGGGGAAACATAATATTTTCCGCGATGGTCATGCTGTCGAAGAGGGCGGCATTCTGAAACACAAATCCAAACCGAATGCGTTCTTGGGCCAGTTGTTGGTCGTTGAACTTGTCGAGTTGCTGGCCATCGAACGCAACGTGACCCTTGGTGGGTCGAATCAAGCCGATTAAGGTTTTTAGCAAAACTGTTTTCCCGCAACCGCTCTCGCCGATGATCGCCACCGATTGTCCCACGGGAACACTCAGCGAAATGTCGCGCAGCACCTCTTGCCGTCCGAATCGGACGTCGAGATCGCTCACTTCGAGAATGTTCTTCGCGGCAACCATTACACCTTGGGCAGCATCAAGCTGTCGGGCCAAATCCAGTTATAAATCTGATCGAGGCCAATACTCAGGAACAAATCGAGCGTGATGATCATCACAAACGATTGCACGAACGCAGAAGTGGCGGCTTGGCCGACCCCCTCGGCCCCGGCCTTGCAATGAAACCCGCGATAGCAACTCAAAATGCCAATCGTCGCCCCGAAGAACACGCTCTTGATTACGCCATAAATCAAATCCCAGGTCTCGACAAACGATTTCGCATTTCGCGAGTAGTGCTGCATATCGATGTTCAAATGAAAAATACAGAACGCCGCGCCACCGACCACGCCGCAGAACACGGCCATGATCGTCAGCGAAGGAATCAACAGCAAACAACTCAAAAACCGTGGGACCACCAAGTATTGAATCGGATTGGCACCCATGCTCGAGAGCGCATCGATCTGCTCGGTCACGCGCATCGTACCGAGTTCCGCAGCCATCGCACTTCCCACGCGTCCCGCAAGCATCGTCGCCGCAAGCACGGGTCCGAGTTCGCGCAGCATCGTGCGATTGATCACCCCGCCAAGCTGCGTTTCCAAGCCGAACGCGCGGAATTGGTTATATGATTGCACGGCCAAGATGATGCCGATGAACGTCCCCGTGAGCGCCACCACCGGCAGGCTCAAGACGCCGATCTGATACATGTTGTTGTAAAGCGTCTCGCGATTGGGGAGCCGGGTCATCAGCCACTTCAGCGTTTGCCACGCGAAGAGCGTGATGTCACCCAAGGTTTCAAGCGAGCGCAGCACGACGGAGCCCAATTCGGTCATGGGATCGGTGAAGTACGAGACGAGTCCCCGGCGAGCGCGAGGGTTATATTCGATGCCTGTTGACATAACCTTCCCTGCGATGTGTTACATCGCGGCTAAAAATGAATGTGGTGAGCGCGCAGCACGGCTCAACATCAATTTCGACCACCAAAGATTACCGCTTGAACAAACCTTGCCGATTTCAGCGAGATGGCGAAGTGGGCAAAAAGCGCCGCTGCTTGCAGCGCTCTTAAAAACAGAAGGAACCGGTTGGCCCTGCGAGGGATGCCAACCGGTTCCTCATTGTGATCCCACTCGTATTGGCTCGTGACGAGCTTTGCAGCGTCATAGACCGACGCACTCAGACGAGATTGGCGATTCACGCCTTGGCAGGCGGCCCTCTC
>JAWXAV010000090.1:0-12765 GCA_034439695.1 Bythopirellula sp.
AAGCAGGCATCTTCACTCATGCGTGCTCTTGCCTCTAACTCGCGGATAGGATCGGGAAGTTGCCAGCCACGCCGATATTCAACCCAGCCCCTAGAGTCGCCCGGTAGCCAAGTGCCATAAGTCACCCAGGTGAGAAAATAACCTATGGGGTCATCAAACATGGAAATTCATTGTGGCGAGGAGATATGGTCTTGATTGTCCTTGCGTACGCGGCGGGTTAGTATAAGTCGGCGCAAAGCTTTAACGGTGAGATAAGGGTTAATACTGCCGATTGACTCGTGCGATGGGACCGAGCGAATAACCCGGATTTTTTTCCAGTGCGGCAAACCCCGCCTGCCGGCTATCCCGACCGGGCACCACCACATAGAGCGGCCAACCCCCCGTGCCGGCATTCGGGTAGAGCATCACTTCCCAGAGGCTAAACAGGCCCGCACCGTAGGCCTGCATCTGCAACTGCATTTTCAACAGTTGATTGGTCTCGGCCTGGTTGTCATGAAAATCTGCCGCCTGGGTTTGCAGTCGCAATTCCGTTTCCTGCTGCTGTTCGAAGGTCGCATTCTTCGCCGCCCATTCGTCCCAACCCGGCTTGAGCACTGTCAGGGCTTCGTCGCTGAACAGAAAAAAGGGGACGGCATAGAGATCACCGTTCTCCATTTCCATCTGCACGCCATCGCAAGTAAAGGTTTCCGGTTCCCCCTTGCGACGTTTGAGCCAATTAAACAATCCTGCTCGGTCCTTGATATCCCGACCAGTAAAATGCGCCGCCACGGCAGGCACGACTTTCTGTTGAATCCCGGTCAAGTTTTCAAACAGTTGATCATTTACATAAATCTTGCCACGGGTCATGCTGAAGGTGACATCTTTTTGGACGTAGTCGATCACGTCACCGATCACTTCCAAGCCGCTCCGCATTTTCCAAACTTGCTGCTTGGCCCCCTTTTTGTCGACCGCCTCGGCGGCTTCCTTCGATTTCACGTACTCTTGGTCAGCCGTCGAGAGTTGCTCCATATCGACCGCGACCAAAGTCTTGTCGGCCTTTTGTAGCACGAGGTCGGTTTCGTTGTAGGCGATCAAATCAGCCTCGAACGAGTATTTGCCCGAAGCGTCTTTCCACTCACGGGCCAGGGCTGGTGTCAGAAAACTGATGGCGATGATTACCGTGAAAGCCAATTTGAACATCGAATACGCTCCAAGAAACAAAATGAATCGTGGTATTTAGCACTTCAGTATAGCCACCGAGTTAACCCACTGTCAGCCGCGCCACCAAGGCCAAGGCGGCTGTTTCGATCCGCAGGATGCGCTCGCCCAAACCGACGATTTGCCAACCCTGCTGCCGGGCAAGCTGGATTTCCTCGTCGGTGAGCCCCCCTTCGGGCCCCACGGCCAAGAGGGTCGCTGCTTGTTCATCCCGCTGGATTTCGCCAACCGCCAAACCGCCGGGATGGGCCACCAACCGATTCACTTCCGCATCTTGCCAGACAAACTGATCCCACGCTTGTGGTTTCGCGATTTCCAGCAGCCGATTCCGCCCACACTGTTTGCTCGCCTCGATCACGTACCGCAAGAGTTTCGCAGGGGCCTCAGCCGCCGAAGCCATGCTCCGCGCGGTGGTGAGTGGCACAAGCCGCGAGACCCCCAACTCCACCGCTTTCTCAACCAACCACCGCTGGCGATCCCCTTTCGGTAGCGCCACCGCCAACGTGAATTCTTGAGCCAGTTCCCGTTCGATGGGCCGGTGCTTCTTCAAGGCGAGCTCCACCTCGGTACGGCCCAGCTTCGTGATTTCGGACCACCACTCGCCCCCTTGTCCGTCGAACACGATGATTTCGGTGCCCACTTTGGCTCGCATCACATGCAGCAAGTGATGGGCTTCGTTCCCCCGCAGCGTGGCATGTTCGTTGGCGAGCGGTTCCTCGGAAAAATAGCGGTCGGCCATGGCGGATGCTAGCGACGCTAGCGGGCAAAATGTGAAGTTAAGAATGCGGAATTCACCACGACGAAGAATTGATCCCACGGGGGCCGATACTTCGATTGTCGTTCGGTCTTGGCATTGTGCCGGGCCGCGCCGGAACTCTCAAGGGATGCGCGATGCACGCCACGCACTGGGGATTGGAAAAGCCGCCTTTCCCCACCGGAGGTGCCGAGTCGGTGTTCTTCGCGGGACTCCCCCAACAGGAAGCTCTCGCCCGGCTGCGGTTTCTTGTTCACAACGAGCGGCGGTTGGGATTAATGTTCGGCAAAGCAGGTTGGGGCAAATCGCTCGTGCTCGATCTCTTTGCCGAGGAGTGCCTCCGCGAGAATTGGCAGGTCGCTCGGCTGAATTTGCTGGGGCTTTCGGTTCGTGAGTTCCAATGGCAACTTGCGGTCGAACTTCACGCTGGCCCACGCACGGGGGACGATTCGCTACGGCTTGCACGACGATTGGAAGAACGGCTCCAACAAAACCACTTGCAGGGCGAGCGAGCCGTGCTGCTCTTGGACGATGCCGACCAAGCCGGTGCCGACGTGCTCACGCAGCTTGTGCGATTGGTGCAACTGCCGGCCCAGCGTGTGGGCAATCTTACCTTGGTACTCGCGGCCAATCCCGCCCAAGTGAACCGCCTCGGCAGTCGGCTCTTGGAACTCGTCGATCTGCGGATCGATCTGGAACCCTGGGACGCCGAGGACACAACCGGCTTCTTGCAACTCTCTCTCGTGGCTGCAGGGGCGGATCAGCCCATCTTCGACGAAGCGGCCCTCGCGGAAATTCATCGCCTTTCGCGGGGCGTGCCACGCATGGTGAATCGGCTGGCCGATTACGCGATGGTCGCCGGTTCCAGCGCGGGGCTGGAGCTTATTGACGAAGCCACCATCGCAGCGTCGTATGAGGCAATTAATCCACGGACTCACTGACCGCTTGCGTCTCGGCACCGAGAGATTCTTTGAGATCGCCCATGCACTCGCGCAGAATTTCCAATTGTTTGTCGAGGGCTTCGCGGTCGATCCGCACGCGCTCGAGGATCTTTGTGCTCGACGACTGAATTGTATCGGCCGATTTGCGAATCTCATCAAGATTTGTCACGCGTTTTTCGATTTCCAAAATCGACTTGTCGATGACAGCAAAGTCAACGGTTTGTTGTTCCCGTGCCTGACGACTGCGAACGCACAAGGCCCGTGCGATCTCTAAGGCGGCTTTTAAGTTACTATCAGTTGCAAGATTTTCGGCGTCCCAGACGACGAAGATGTCAGATCCAATCCGCCGCAACGATTCGCAGTGAGCGGGTGCGGTATGCTGCGAGAACACGAAGATACCAAATTGGGCATCACGATTCTTACGTCCCTGCTCGATTTCTTCACGAGCTTTGGCGAGATTATAGCTTGCGTCTTCCTTGGCTTCGATCACGATTTTTGCGCCAGCGGCAGCACTGTCACAGCCAAGTTCGACGACAGCATCGCCGACTTTACAATTGCGAATGAGTCCAACACGTCCCGTCGTATTCTCAACCAATTCTCCCTTCGGTTGGCACTCCGCCGCGAGAAACTCCAGCAGCGCATCTTCAAAGGTTGCTCCATGCTGAGTGCCACGGGCTTCCACTTTACGCTTCACAACGAGTTGGCCAAGCGCAACTTTCACTTCTTCTTGGAAATCAGTGCTGGTTTTAACTTGGGCCTCAAGAATGACCATTAGCTCTGCTTTAAGTTTTTGTAGTGCCGAAGCCTTGTTGTCTAAGGAGAATTCCTTGGTGATTGTTTCTTGAGCCGTATTCACTTTGTCCACGAGTCGACTTAATGCCGAATCTTTTTCATCAAGCGAGAATTCTTTGACGACGACGTCGATCTTGTTTTTTATAATATTGGTAAAATCACCGTGTTTGGTGGTAATCTCAGCAAGTAGTCGACAGAGTCCGCTTTCAGGATGGTTGAGCGAGAATTCGTTGCTAAATAATTCGTTTTGTTGCTTAAGTTGGGCCTCTACCAAAGCGCGAAGAGTTGCCAATAAGCCCGTAGTTTGGTCCGGGCTCAGGTACTTCATGAACTGACTGTTCTCGCCAACCTGAGAAACAATCGTCATTGCTAGGCGTGACTTATCCCCATCTATAAGTTCACGAATAACTCGATTGAAATCACCATCGGAAGAGGTTAATTCCTTAACACGCTGAGTAAAATGTCCACTTTCAGGATGAAAGTATTGCCCAAGTGATGATTCGATCTTTTCTTTAGCTGAATTGGCATATACATCGAGTTGACGAGTTAGTGAGTTAAGTAGTCGATCTGTTTCTCGTCTAATAAAATCCCCGTCTAGTGAAGCTGAGGCCCGTCGCAGCGTGAGTACGCCGATCTTGAGAGCTTCTAAAGCGAATTCATCACGGGATTCCCCTTCGGGGTACTTTTCTAGTTCATCGATCGTGTCGCGATCTTGGACCGTTAGTTCCAAAGAAATCGCGAAAGGTAGTTCGCTAGTAGTGTGGTCTGACCCCAATCGCTCCAAAGTATCTGACATCCCGCGATTCCTCCGCATAAAACCAAGGGAAAAGTTCCCAGATGTATGAACACCCGTCTACTAACGAGAAGTATGGCGGTTTTTTAGTCGCGGGGCAACTAGGCAACGCCACTTAGCCGGATCGCAACGCGATCCGGGAGAATGATTTTGCCGCTCTCTCCCGGACCGCGTTGCGGCCCGGCTAGGAGTCGGTTTCCGCCGACTCTGGCCCCACGGTTTCGTCGCCCAACTGCTGCAAGAGTTCACTCCACGAGAGTCGCACTTGGCCGATACGGCTGTTGAGGCGGTCGGAGAGCGATTGATAGCTGTAGCGCGAGCGGGCCGAGGTGACCTCGTCTTCGAGGGCCGCGAGCCAGTCGGGTAAATCGAGCCCCGCTCCGGACGGTTCGTTGGCCAAACTGGCGATTTCGCGCTCCAAGGCGTCGAACGCCTCTTGCCGCGCGGAACCCTCGGCCGTAAGGGCCGGTTCCACGAGCGCCCGCACGCGGTCGATCAACAAAGGCCTTACAAAACGCTCGCCGATGCGGTCGGCAATCGTGGCGAGGCGCATGCCGTATTGCTGGCTCAAGCGCTCCAGCCGCGCGACGTGTGAATCCGCGGCGTCGGTGGTTCGTTCGGCAAACGCCTGGCACCAAATCTCGGCAGCGAGCAGTCGGCGATGGCGAATCAAAATCTCATGCGCCCAAATTACCGGCTTCAAGTTCCACGCCACGCGGTCGTATGTCGCGCGCAAACGCAAGAAATCGATGAGCATGTAAAGCAACTCGCCGTGATCCGACTGGGTGGTGGTCGTATTATAGTCCCGATAGACGCGATAATTCTCGACCACGGATTCCAGGGCGAGCGTGAGCGACTCCACCGCTTCGTCGCGCGGCCAACCGTTATCGAGCTCGCTGAGCAGCCGCATGTCGTCCTCGGCCTCGGGGTCTTCCTCCAGCGTTTCGAGCCAGGTGTCGACCCCTTGGTGTAATATGCCACGCAGGTTGCCTAGGCTGCTCATCAAGCGATGATCGAAAATGTCGGCACCATACCGTTTGATGAATTCGACGAACCGCAGCCAATCGACTTCCTCGCTGAGCCGCTCGACCACGCTCAGGCGCAAGGTGCGGCTATGTTGCAGCCAGCGGTCCAACTGGCCTTCGGTCAAAAGCTGCAAGGCGTCGATCAACAAATGGTCGGCGTGCTGGGAATCGTCTTCGGCGATTTCATCGTCCCATTGCTCGGCCGAAGCAATCATCGACCGCACGATGGCTTGGTAGCCGTTTTCAAAGAGTCGATCAAACTCGGTGACGGCTCCCTGCCCCACCGGATGCTCGCTTTCCATTTGCTGGGCGAGTTCCAGCAGTTGGCACGTTTCGTGGATCATGCCCAACTGCGGGAGCCAGCCCAGCAGATCGTTGAGCAAATGTTGCAGGCAGCGCGTGTTGACAATTTGCCGAGGTTCGCCGCCACGAGAGTGAGGCACGTACAAGAGCGGTTGCGGGCGGAGTGCATCGAGAAAATCGGGCCATGATTCTCGCACTCCCACCGCATCGCCGGCCAAGACTTTTCGCAATAGTTCCACCGAGCCAAGATCAATCGGTTCAACCAACGGCTCCGCCGCCGCGAGACCCACCCCTCGAGTCGCCGCCAAAAGCCGCGCGGCATCGGCCGTTTCGACGCAGGTGGTGATGATCTCTTGGATCAACGATTCCTTGATCGTGCGCAGTCGGTCGTATTCGGCGAGCGAATCGTGCGAACCGCTCGGCAGTGCGAAGTGGAAACGATGCACAGTTTCCAACAATTCGACGAGGTTGCCGTAGTTGGTGTTCGCCTGCGCGAGCCACATTTCAAACAGTTCCGCGGGAGTCGCGGCATTGTCGGCGACGATGTTTTCCGAGGCGTGCCCTCCCCACACGATCACCGCATGCTTCCACAAATTGGCAACCGTCGACAGGAAATCAAGCCGCTGTTCCAGCCGTTGGACTTCGTATTCCCATTCGGAATCTTCGTAGTCGAGACCCTCGCCGTAGAGCTCGCCTTCGTTGCCGTCGTCCGACGAATCGCGGAAGACCATTTCATCGTAAGCGGCGTCGAAGATTTCGTCTTCCTCGTCGTCTTCGTCATCCCCCTCGAGTTCGCCGTCCTCGTCGTCATCGAAATATTCCACGTCGTCGAGATCGTCGAACAACTCGCCGAGCGAACCATCGACCATCAACGCCGGGGCCTGCCAAAACTCTTCGGCGTTTGCTTCGAGAAAATCAAAGAAGCGAGCCACTTCGGGCCAACGGTTCACGCCCGATTCTTCTTGCAACTCTTCGACCGTGGCAAGCCAGCGGAATGACAACCGCCGGAATGAGCTTTCCCCTTCTTCGAGCGGAGTGCGATCTTTCTGGCTGACCCACTGCATCATCAGCGCCATTGAGGCCACGGTGTCGTCATGGTCGAGCAAGGCCTCGATCACCAATTCAAAGGCCTTGGAGTTGTCGAACTGATCGACGAACATCCGCCAAAACGCGATATCGCCCGAGGCAGCCCCCGCTTTGTGCCAGGCGTTGAGTGCCCCTGCGACGAGGTTAGCCGAAACTTCAATCTCCTTGGCGACGAGCCGATTGACCCCCTCGACCGAATAGGTGGCAAATTGATCCCACCACACCGTGAGTCGAGCGAGCATCGTGGAGAACACTTTTTCCATCGCGGCATCATCCACCGCCGCCGATTCGCTCCAGGCCCGCGCGGACAGATCGAGCACCTGTTCCACCAGCTCAATCAACTCATCGACCCGCCAATCGTGGACGCTGTTTTCCAGTGCGGGGAACAAGGCGAAATTCCCCGCGAATCCGACCACGTTCCAGGGGTCCACTAACGCCCCGCATTCAATGGCCCCATGTGTCAGCAGCTCAATTTGCTGCAGATTCTCGACGACCTTGGCCATTTCGCCGTTGTCGATCGCGTCATGCCCCGCCGAGAGTCGGCAGTAGATTTCGCTCAACATACGAGCCGCGGGGACACGGACCGAATCGGCCTGTCGCTGGGCCGCTTCGGGGTAGCCAAGCCGGGCATACAAATACGCCAAGTGAACCCGCTGCATTTGCAAAGCTCGACGGCGGGCCAATTCGTGGTTCAAATGTTGCCGCGCCGCGCCGAACGGTTGCCGAAAGCGGTCGGCCTCTTCCAACAACCTGAGGCCGTGCTCCCCTTCGATTTGGCCAAGCAGTTGTTCGTAGAATTCATCGCGGTAGTTGGCAATGTGGGGGAGCAGCGTCGAGAGGGTGACATTCGAATCGTGCCGCGCGGGGCCATCACCGCTTGTGCCAGCCGCCATGAGCATCGTGCCAGCGAGCACCGACGCCGCTTCCAGCCAACATTCGTCTTCGTTGGCTTCGTCGGGGTAGAGGTGATCCTCGCAGCGCGACAGCAGCGCATCGAGCGTCACTTGTTGCAATACAAAGCGGCTGTAAAATCCGTCGTTCGTGATGTGATGGGGATCCCACTGCCCGAAATGATAGTTCGGACGGCGATTCACGGGATGATCGAAATCATAAGCTCGGGGATCGAGGGCAATTTCTTCCAAGCGGTCCAAATCGAACCAGGCCCGCGCGAGCAAATGTTCGTCGGTGTTGGCCAGAATGTTGAGCGCGAGCGTGATAATCCGCTCATAGCGGCCCATCGCCACCCCCGCCCCGCGAATGTAGAGCGGAATCGGCCGCACGAATTCGTGAGGATACGGCTCCGAAGGAGTGCCCGATTCCAGCATGGCCACCGGCCGGTAACCGACGAAATCGTTGACCTGTTCGAGTGTTCCGGCGACGATCCGCTCGGTTTCTTCCCACGGTAAGCCTTGCGAAAGGATCGCCTCGCAGGCCCGCCCCAAGAAAAACGGCTGCCAAAGCTCTCGCGATTCTTGGTGAAAGAGCAGATCGCCGTGAAATTCGCGATATTCTGGCAGGAAATGTCGCGTCAAAATCCGCAGGACGGCTTCCGCCTGGGTCGTGTCGGCAAAAGGCCCCCCCGCTGCTTTGAGCCGGGCGGTCGTTTGGCTCACCAATTCCGTGAATTTGGCCAGGGAGTCGGCTGGCTCCGCATCCAGTTCGCGGAACAATTCGTTGAGATTCCGCAAGAACTTGGGGTCAGTCACTCCCGACGAAAAGTTGAGATACCCGACAATTTCCTCCAGCAGGGAGGTCGGCAAGGGATCGGGTTGAGGAGCGGGAGATTTCACAATCGGGCATGAGACCAGTGGTTGCTGGGACAGGAACAGGCTGGGACGAGAACAGGCAGACCAACAACCCCATGCGCAACTCCGGTTTACAGCACCGAGTGCTCGAAAAATGGTGTCCCAGCCTGCCCACGAGTCGTGCGCGCTGTTCCATGGTAAGTCACCACGGGGCCCATGGTCTAGGTGCGAAAAGCAGCCAACGGTGCCCGAAAACTTCGGGAATTGCGCAGCGGGAGTGTTTTGTCTTCGCCTGAACCTGCAATTAGAATGGAAACGACCTGATTGTTCCCCGCACGGGCTTGATTGTTAAACTGCCAATTCCCTTTTCGTTCGCTCGTTGCACTCCCTGATTATCTACCCGTGAGTTATCGCCGCAATGATTGCCAAGTTATCCTACCGAGTTTTTCCTCTAGCCAGCGCGCTGATTGTCGCTGGGCTGGCTTCGATCACCGTGGCACAGTCGCTGGTGAGTTACGATGTCGCGACCCCCGCTGGCTTGGAGCGCACGTGGTTTGGTCAGGTGCAACTCGACGTGTCACGCCATCGCGTGGCGAGTTGGAAATTGTACAACGACAATCTGTTGGCCCTCACAACGGGGGGTGCCGTCCACTCGTTCAACGCCGAGACGGGTGAAACCCTGTGGGTCACGCAGGTCGGTCCGCTCGATCAAATCGCGGCCGGTCCCGCGGCGAACGACAAGTATGTCGCGCTCGTGAGTGGCGCGGAGTTGTACGTGCTGGACCGCATGACGGGTAAGTTCCTGTGGAGTCGCAAGCTTGGCAGTGCTCCCGCCGCCGCCCCGGCGCTCAGCGATAAATATGCGTACGCCTCATTCTTAAATGGACGCATCGAGGGTTATCAGCTGGACGACCACTTGGCGAATCCCTGGTACTCGCAGTCCATCGGCCGCATCTTCCACAGTCCGACCGCGAGCGGCCAAGTCGTGACCTGGCCCACGGATCGTGGTTACTTGTATGTCGGCAACGCCAACGAACCCCGCGTGATGTATCGGATTGAAACCGCCACGACCGCGACGGCTCCTCCCAGCGCATTGCATCAATTGTTGTACGTCACCTCGGCGGATGGCCACATCTATGCCTTTGACGAGCTCAACGGCAATGAAGTGTGGCGCTACTCGATGGGTTACGTCGGCACCAACCGCCCAGCCGTGGTGGGTGATCGGTTGTATGCGGCTTCCAACGAGCCGATGCTCCATGCCGTCGATGCCAAAACGGGCGAGCCTTTGTGGGCGATCCCTGGCATCACACAGTTCGTCGCCCAGGGACTCAAGCACGTCTATGGCCTCGACGATCTGGGGAGGCTGGTGATTGTGGACGTCGAAACCGGCAAGTACATCGACACACTCCCCGGCTCCAATTACCACGCGGTGTTCAACGAACAATCCGACCGAGTTTTCTTGGTGACCGATCGCGGCTTGGTGCAAAGCCTGCACGAAATCGGCGCGGTCGAACCGACCATGTACCGCGACTTGCCGGTGGAAGCGGAAAAAGAAGCCGCGCCCACCGAGGAAACGGCTCCACCGGTGGAAGCCGCTCCCGCTGAACCGACCGTACCCTTCGGCGACGAACCAGCCGCGGAACCCAGCCCGTTCCAAGAAGAAGGTGGCGAAGACCTCGGCAACCCGTTTGATTTCGGCGAGTGAGCGGCTACAGCCAGCCCTGCTTCCTGTACCACGCGGCGGTGTCGGCAAAGCGTTGTTCTAACGACAGTGCCGGTGCGTAGCCGAGCTCGCGGCGTAGTTTTTCATCGTTGCATTCCCAGCCACTCGCCATGGCTTCGCGCATCTTATCCCAATTAATCAGTCCCGGTCGCCGCCTAAGATGGCCGATGATTTCTCCCAGGCCGCCAACGAGCCAAAAGGCAATTCTAGGCGTCGGCACGACCACCACCTTGCGCTCCATCGCCGCCGCCGCCAGTCGGCCCATGTCGGCATAACTACTCGTCGGGCCCGAAGTGATGTAATAAATTCCCGCCCCAGAATTGTCCGATGAAACCCGCTCGCCGCGCTCGGCAATTTGAATGAGTGCCTCGCACAAATCCGCCACATGCACCACCGACATCGGCTTCCGTCGCAGGCCGGGGACAAGGTGCAGTCGGGTCATGAATACGGTCTTAAAGAGTTGCAAACTATTGCGATCACCGGGGCCGATCACCACCGGTGGGCGCACTATCGATAGCGGCACGCGGGTGGCAAATTCGCGCGCGGCCTGTTCCCCCGCTAGCTTGCTCTCGCCATAGACCGAGATCGGCGCGCTTGCATCGGATTCGCGGCGCGGCGTGCCAGGCAGGCTGGGGCCCCCCGCGGCAAGTGAGCTGACCATCACGACGGTTGGCGGGCTAGCTCGTTCGGCACAGGTGCGCAGCACGGCCCGGGTTCCCTCGACGTTGTCGAGAAAAAACTCCTCTCGTTTGAGCGCAGCCACGCGGCCCGCCACATGAAAGACCACGTCCACTTCGGCCACGGCCTGGGCAAGAGCAGCCGAATCTTGCAGCGAGCCTGCGCATAATTCCGTGCCAAGGGCGGTCAATTCGGTCGCGCGGGCGGGATTGCGCACCAACGAGCGCACCGCCCAACCCCGAGCGCGCAATTCAGCCACGAGATTGGAACCGACAAAGCCGGTACCTCCGGTAACGAGCGCTCGTTGCATGGTGTGACCCGAAAATGGGAATCGCGGTGGTGCCGTGCTGTTCGACTTCCCTTCAGAATTTGCGGCGTTTTGCGCTTGCGTCAAGAGCAGTCGCCTCCAGATGACGAGAAAATGTTTATTGACCAGTGCGCTCCAAGCCGATTACAGTGGCAATTCCTCGGTATCCTCGTTTGCCAGCCCAGCCGTGTCCATGTCTCATCTGGAAGTCATTCCCGTCTCCAATCGCGCTGAGCGCAAGCTCTTTTTCAATTTCCCTTGGGATTTGTATCGCGGCGATCCCTATTGGGTGCCACCCCTACGGCTCGTGCAGAAAGAGCTGCTGAACTATCGCCATCATCCGTTTTACGACGATGCCGAGATTCAAACCTTTCTCGCCCTCCGCGACGGCAAGCCTTGCGGCCGGATCGGGGCGTTTGTGAATCACGCCCACAACCGTTGGTACAACGAGCAACGCGGCTTTTTCGGCTTTTTTGAAACGGTGGACGACGAAGAAGTGGCCGGCCGCTTATTCGACACCGCCAGGGCTTGGTTTGCCGAGCGCGGCATTGAAGCCATTCGCGGGCCAATGAATCCCTCGCTCAACTATGAATGCGGTCTGCTCGTGGAAGGCTTTGACGACGCCCCCTGGTTCATGATGACCTACAACAAGCCTTACTACGGTCGGCTGATCGAGAACTACGGTTTCCGCAAGGCGCAAGATTCCTTCGCCTTTTGGGGGCACATCAGCATGCTCGAAGATGTGTCGAAACGACTCCATTCGATGGCCCAGATATTATTCGACCGGTTTCCTCTTAAGTGCCGACAGATGAACACCCGCAACTTCGATCGCGACGTCAAAACTTTCCTTGACATTTACAATCAGTCTTTAGTTTCAACATGGGGCTTTGTTCCCATGTCTGAGGGCGAGATCAAGAAACAGGCGGCGGGGCTAAAGCAGATGATCGTCCCCGAGATCACCACGATTGCTGAAATCGATGGCAAGCCGGTCGGCACGATGTTTGGGCTCTTGGATTACAATCCGCGGATCAAAGCCATCGACGGCAAATTGTTCCCCTTTGGATTCTTGAAGCTCCTGGGCAATCGCAAGAAAATCAAGCGCATCCGCTTGATTAGCACCAATGTGTTGCCCGAGTATCAAAGCTGGGGCATCGGCATCGCGCTGGTCGCACGGCTGGTCCCCGACGCCCTCAAATGGGGGATCAACGAAGCAGAATTTTCCTGGGTACTGGAAAGCAATGACCTTTCGTACAAGACCCTCAAGAAAGGGGGGGCCAAGATCACGAAACGCTATCGTTTCTACGACTACGGCCCGAAAGACACCACCGCCAACGCGAAATTCATGGTGCAAGAGTAGAATTCATGACAATTGAACAGACACACAGTCAGCTGAGCAAAGACCAAAATGCTGGGCACATTAA
>JAWXAV010000091.1:0-22490 GCA_034439695.1 Bythopirellula sp.
CCTCATTAGCAGCAGAGAATTTGAGATCGGTTTGCGGGCTGGCGAGCTTCGCGCTGAACGAAAGCATTTTCGGTTTGTCGCAAGTCAGGCGAATCACAATAACGCGCTCAGGATAACTTGCGAATGTCTGTCGCGTGTAGGTCACGCCGTCGACTTGATAGGTTGTGGTGATCGTTGCCGTGTCGAGATCAAGTTCACGGCGATAGTTTGTGAACTTCGCATGATCGGGGAACTCAAGTTCCACGTCCCCCAACGGTTGATATGCCATTTGGCCCAGTGGCACGGACATGAAATGTTCGCCGGCGAGCTGTTCCGCTTCTGCTTGCTTGCCCGCGAACAACAGTTCTCGAATCTTGGGCAAGAACTTAGCAGCGCCGGGATGGGCGTAACTGCGTGGCCCGCCGGTCCACAGGGTGTCTTCATTCACTTGATAGCGGGCGTGCGTGACGCCGCCGAAATCCATCGCCCCCATCCGGCCATTTCCCACCGGCAAGGCTTCTACCCATTTTTCGGCGGGCTTGTCATACCAGAGTACCCAGGGCGAGGCGGACGCCGTGAGTGGTTCGCACAACAAGCAAAGTGCCATGAAAAGCAGAATATCGTGCGAGATTTTGCGTTGCGTTTGCAAGGAAATGTTCCTACACGAGTGGCCTGAGCCGCGATGTATGACATGCGAGGAGGGAATTTTGATTGTGTCCGAATAACACAATGTTCAACGAACAGGGTTCAAGTTATCTTAAGGAATTCAACTTGGCGAGTGGTTGCGTTCAGAGTCAACGCGATTGCGTTTAATGCTGCTCTCTAGCGGAGGCGTCCCTCGACGTCGGAATACCAATGGCATCAACAGTTCCACGGCCGACGACGCTCGGCATGACTCCTTCCTTCGGTTTCGGCGATCGCATCGGCTTGGCCACGCCGGGCCACTTGGCGGCGTTGCGCAGAGCGGGGCAGGGGATCGCACCAATTTTCGCTCAACAGTCGATTCGCGAGATGGCTCGCACCAGCCGCACTCCTGAAGGGGTGATGGGCGACGCCATGCAAGCACTCGCCGCTGGCAATTGGAGCGACGCGCACGGAGCTGACGCGGATCACTTGAAAACGCGCGAAGACGTGGATCGCACGGCCGTGGCGGGCTTCACGTTCTTCACAATTGATCCCTCGGGACACGTGGATCAAAAAGCCGATGACTACGACGCGGGGGCCGTCCGCGAAAAATTCAACGACGTTAGAGAATACGCCGGCTGGACGCACGGCTATGTCGGCAAAGACATCAAACTATCGACAGGTACGACGATCAAGTTCGATGAACTCTCGGTGCAGCGTGCCGCGGTGAAATATGGCCGGGCGATTCGCGAAGCGATCGAACTGGCGATTCATATTCGCCAAGTGCAGGAAGCGGCGGATCGGCCGTTTGAGATCGAGCTTTCGGTGGATGAGACCGAGCAGCCGACCACACTTGCCGAGCATTTTATCATTGCCGAGCAATGCTTGCTCAACGACATGAAGCTCGTGTCGCTCGCCCCCCGGTTTATTGGACACTTTGAAAAAGGCGTCGATTACATCGGCGATCATGCGGCCCTCGACAAGTCGCTGAACGACCACGCTGCGATTGCTCGGCAGTTGGGTCCGTACAAGATCAGTCTGCACTCGGGTTCCGACAAGGTCTCGATGTATGCCGCGCTGTCGCGGGCTACCCAGGGGCAGTTCCATGTGAAAACCGCGGGCACGTCGTATTTGGAGGCCTTGCGGGTTGTGGCGATTCACGAGCCCGCCGCGTTTCGGGAATTATGCGAGTTCAGTTGCTCGCGCTACGACACGGATCGCGCGACTTACCATGTTCATGCGACTCTTGATACCGTCCCGGCGCCGAGCCAATTGAACGACACCGACTTGGTCAAAAAATATTTGGAGCGCTGGGAAGATGTCCCCACGGGCAAGGGGTTCACCGAGGCGGGTCGGCAGATTTTGCACTGCACGTTCGGCTCGGTCTTGACGGACGCAAGGTTTGGCAAGCTGGTGAAACAGTGCCTTTCCGACCATCAAGACACCTACGCGGAAGTGCTCGAAGAACATTTTGCTCGTCACTTGGATGCTCTGCGCGCGGGAATGTAGAGACTAAAGAGCTCTCGCAAAGGCGCGAAGGCGCAAAATGAATGATTCTAAGCCGTTTGATTTTTTAATTTCTTTGCGCCTTCGCGCCTTTGCGAGAGTCATTCCCAAATGAAATTCTCAGAACTCGGCAAGACCAGCTTGCGAATCCCACGAATTGTTTTCGGGACGAGTTGCCTCGGCAATTTGTACGAAGCTTTGCCTGAAAAAACCAAGCTGGCGATCTCGCGCGAGTGGTTTGCACATCAGGAGCCGCCAGTGGTGATTGATTCCGCCGGCAAATATGGCGCGGGGTTGGCGCTCGAGATGATTGGCCACAATCTGCGTGAACTGGAAATCTCGCCGAGTCGGATCATTATCAGCAATAAGCTCGGTTGGAAGCGTGTGCCGCTCACCACGCCTGAACCCACCTTTGAACCCGGCGCGTGGGCTGACCTCCAGCACGACGCCGTGCAGTGCATCAGCTACGAAGGAATTTTTGCATGTTGGGAACAAGGTTGCGAACTGTTAGGGCCTGAATACCCGCCGCAAATGTTGTCGGTGCACGATCCGGATGAATATCTTGCGGCAGCCACGTCCAACGCCGACCGCGACAAGCGACTGGCGGACATCATCGGGGCCTATCGAGCGCTGCACGAACTGAAAGTTGCCGGCAAGACGCAGACCATTGGCATCGGCTCGAAGGATTGGCGAGTGATCGAAGAGATTGAACGCGAGGTCGCCCTCGATTGGGTGATGCTCGCCAATAGTCTCACGATTTACCGTCATCCGCCGGAGTTGCTGGAGTTCGTCGCACGGTTGGTGGCCAAAGGAATTGCCATCATCAATTCGGCCGTATTCCACGCAGGTTTTCTCGTGGGGGGCAAGTTTTTCGACTACCGCATCGTCAGCCCAGCGAGTGATCCTGAATTATTTTCATGGCGGGAAAAGTTCCTTGCTCTCTGCGAAAAGCACGAGATTAGGCCGGCGGTTGCCTGCATTCAATTTGGCCTGACACCGCCGGGAGTCGTCGCCATTTCACTCAACACGAGTGATCCCACGCGGGTTGGTTATAATGTGTCAGCGGTCGAAGCAACCCTACCCTCGGAGTTTTGGCTCGACGCGAAACGCGATCGTCTCATCGCGAGTGATTATCCTTATTGTTGATGACTTGTTCAGTGAGCTTAGCCATGCTTAAGACGGGAATCCTGAATCCGCAAATCAATGCGTTGCTCAGTCGTGTGCGACACACAAACACGCTGGTGATTGCCGACCGCGGCTTCCCCTTTTGGCCGACGATTGAAACCGTCGATATCTCGCTCATTGATGGCATTCCCTCGGTGCTCGAAGTTTTGCGTGCCGTCAGGCAAAACTTTGTCGTCGGCAAGGCCTGGATGGCAGATGAATTTCTCGTCAACAACACGAAGCAAATGATCGACCAATTCGCCGCCGCGTTCGAAGGAGTTGAACTTTTGCACGAGTCGCATGTTGAACTCAAACGCCGCGTGCCCCATGCCATCGGCCTGATTCGCACCGGTGAGACAATTCAATATGCCAACATGATTCTCGAATCGGCGTGAAGTCATGAGAATCGACGCGCATCACCACTTCTGGCACTACAATCCCGAGGAGTTCGCTTGGATCGATGACTCAATGCAGCGAATTCGGCGGGACTTTTTGCCGACTGATCTGGAAGGTGAAATTCAAGCCGCCGGGATCGACGGCGTTGTTTCCGTGCAAGCACGGCAATCAATCGAAGAAACCAGATGGCTGCTTTCGCTCGCCGACGAGTACGATTTCATCAAGGGAGTTGTCGGTTGGATGCCGCTCGTCGATCCGCGAGTTGGTGAGTATCTAGAACAATTTTCCGCGAACAGGAAGTTGAAGGCCGTACGGCACGTCGTGCAGGGTGAGACTGACGAGCAATTCATTTTGCGTAGTGATTTCAATGTCGGCGTTTCCGCGCTTCTCGATTTCGACTTGGTGTACGATATTCTCATCTTTGAACGACACTTGCCGCAGACAATCGAGTTCGTCGACCGACACCCCGAGCAAGTCTTTGTGTTGGATCACATCGCCAAACCACGAATCAAGGAGAGTGTCATCCTGCCGTGGGCCGAGAACATTCGCGAGCTCGCCCTGCGACCGAATGTGTATTGCAAAATCTCGGGCCTGGTCACCGAGGCTGATTATCATGCTTGGACCATCAAACAGTTACAACCGTATTGGGACGTGGTCCTCACCGCGTTTGGCCCGCAACGCTTGATGTTCGGTTCCGATTGGCCGGTCTGTTTGGTGGCTTGTGAGTATGGGCGATGGGTAGAAACAGTGTCGGAACTATCGGCACAGCTTTCAACAAATGAGCAAAACCGTCTCTTCGGCGAAACCGCAAGCGAAGTTTATCATCTCAATACATAAGCGTTAGGAAATCCGCGATGAAAGCTTTCGTGATTAATGAACCGGGCAAGACCTCGCTGGTGGAACGTGAGCGTCCCGCGACTGCTCCGGGCGAGGTGTTACTCAAGGTGGCTTGCGTTGGATTCTGTGGTAGCGATCTCAGCACCTTCCGTGGGTTGAATCCTCTTGTGAGTTATCCCCGCGTTCCTGGGCATGAAGTCGGGGCCGTTGTGGTTGATGTGGGGACGAATGTCAATCATGCTTTTGAGATGGGACAAGAAGTGCTCGTGATGCCCTATACGGCTTGTGGCCAATGCACCTCCTGTCGTAGCGACCGCACGAATTGCTGCCAGTTCAATCAGACCCTCGGCGTGCAGCGCGAAGGGGCCATGGCCGAGTTTATTGCCGCAACTCCCGAAAAACTGCTTTCCTCGCCGAAATTGTCACTCTCCGAGCTTGCGCTCGTCGAGCCTCTGACAATTGGTTTTCATGCCGTCCATCGTGGCCGCGTCACTGCCCATGACACGGTCGCGGTACTCGGTTGCGGGGCGATTGGCTTGGGCGCGATCGCCGGTGCTGCCGCGCGGGGAGCGAAAGTCATTGCCATCGATATTGATGGCACCAAGCTCGATCTAGCTCGCAAGTGTGGGGCCAGTTTGGGAATTCATTCCGGCCGCGAATCGCTGCACGATGCGCTTGCCGAACATACAAACGGCGATGGGCCGAACGTCATCATCGAAGCCATTGGCCTGCCGCAAACGTTTCAAGCCGCAGTGAGCGAAGTTTGCTTTGGGGGCCGCGTGGTTTACATCGGCTATGCCAAGGCGTGTGTGGAATACGAAACCAAATATTTCGTGATGAAGGAGCTTGATATCCTCGGCTCGCGCAACGCCATGCCGTCAGATTTCCGCAGCGTGATCAAGCTGCTTGAAGGCGGCCAGTTTCCCGTGCGGGAGGTGATCTCGCACACAACCAATCTCGCGGGTGCCGGGGAGCTCTTACGGCAATGGAGCGAACGTCCCCACGAGTTCACCAAAATCCAAGTCATGTTTGAATAATCGCAAAGCTCGGGGACGGCATTCCTCCTGCTGGAAGTTGGGTCAGTATCATGCGACGCCATAGGCTACGGTGAAGAAGGCGTTCGGCCAAGCGGATCATGAGTTTATTCCTGGTTGGTGTTTGGCTCAAATAAGGTATAATTGAGGTAATGTGTTCTGCACGCGCTTTTTTGATGGAGATCAAGTGATGACGATGACCGTGGAAGCCGTCTACGAAAACGGCGTGCTCAAATTGACGCAACCGCTGCCTTTCAAGGAGCACGAAAAGGTACGGGTGACGGTCCAGCAGGGCCCTAGTCTGGCCGAGCAAACGGCAGGCATGATGGGTTGGACCGGAGATGCCGAAACCCTGGAACGTATCCTGAAAGAAGCCGAGGATACGTATTATCTATGACATTCGATGATCTTGAAACTGGCGAAACGATCTTTCTGGATACCAATACATTGGTTTACCATTTCATCCCGTTTCCAGTGCTCGGTTCGCTGTGTACGAAGCTGATCGAGCGCGTCACATGTAACGAGTTGACGGCCTTCCGTGAGGCCATCGAAAGAATCCCCAAGCTGGGAATTCATGTCGTGGCGATCCCCGTTGACCTGGTCGCCAAAGCCGCGTCGGTGAGCATCCAATATGGTTTGTTGAGCAATGATGCGCTCACCGTGGCGGTGATGCAGCACCTCGGTCTGACGAATATCGCCAGCAATGATGCCGACTTCGATCGCGTGCCCGGGCTCGCGCGATACGCCCCCGCGTGAGGTCGGCGTGCTCTTCGACACCGTGGCCGTACAAGTGCCACAGTTCATCGCGATTTTTTTTACTGGAAGTCCGAGTTACCCCGCGGCCACGGTTAGCTGTTGCTGTTCACCGAGTCCGGTAACGCCCAACCGCATGGTTTGACCCGGCTTGAGGAACACCATTGGCTTCATTCCCATGCCGACCCCCGGTGGCGTGCCGGTGGTGATGATGTCACCTGGTAGGAGCGACATGAATTGGCTGATGTAGCTCACGAGTGTTTTCACGCCGAAGATCATCGTGCTGGTGGAGCTGTTTTGATAGCGCTGGCCGTCAACTTCCAACCATAAATCAAGCTGTTGGGGATCGGGAATTCCGTCGCGCGTCACCAGCCAAGGTCCGAGCGGAGCGAACGTGTCGCACCCCTTGCCTTTGTCCCACGTGCCGCAGCGATCTTTCTGAAAAGAGCGCTCCGAGATATCGTTCACCACGCAGTAGCCCGCCACATGGTCGAGGGCGTTTTCCTCGGTCACATATTTGGCTCGCTTACCGATGACGACGCCAAGTTCCACCTCCCAATCGGTCTTGGTCGAGCCGCGAGGAATTTCCACGTCGTCGAACGGACCGGAAATCGCCGTGGTGGCCTTCATGAAGATCACCGGCTCCGTGGGAATTTCCGCGCCGGTCTCAGCCGCGTGATCGGCATAGTTCAGGCCAATCCCGATGATTTTGCTGGTTCCCGCAACGCAGGGCCCCACACGGACGTTACCCTCCACAATTGGCAAAGTGTGCAGATCGAGTTGTCGCAATTTGGCGAGCGTTTCATCGGCGAGAAATTCTCCCGAAATATCAGTGATGAGTCCTTGCAGAGAGCGTATGCGGCCTTCCCCATCGAGAATTCCTGGCTGCTCACATCCCTTTTCGCCGTAACGCAAAAGTTTCATTTTCTATTCTCCAACAGCCAGTTCGCTGAACCGACAGCCAATTTGGCAAGAAATAAGAATCAGTCAATCATCATGCAAGCGCTCTCAATAATTTTGGGGGTTTCCGTCTGGCCTGGAGTACGAGAAGATGCCGAAGCAGCCTGGAGGGCTGGCAAGTTCTCCTGCCGTGGAATCATTCAGGCGGATCATGGACAAAAAATCTTTCCAAATTGTGGTGCTCGATGGCTACACCCTGGTCGCGGAAGACCTCGGCTGGGAAGGTCTGCAAGCCCTGGGAAGTTGTGCCATTTACGACCGCTCGGCCGACAGTGAAATCGTCGAGCGGGCCGCGTCTGCTGATGCGGTGCTGATCAATAAGGTAGTCCTTACGGCCGACTCGATCAACCAACTCCCCCGACTGAAATACATTGGCATCAACGCCACGGGCACCAACAACGTCGATCTCGCCGCGGCGAAAAGTCGCGGAATCGTCGTCATGAATGTGCCCAGCTATGCCACGCGCTCGGTGGCTCAAACGGTGTTTGCCCATTTATTGAATCTCACACAACGCGTCGGCGACCATGCGATCGCGGTAAGAGAAGGACGCTGGACTTCGTCGCCCGACTTTTGTTTTTGGGACACGCCGCAGATCGAACTTGCCGGTCTGACGATGGGCATCGTCGGGTTTGGCGCGATTGGCCGAGAGGTGGCTAAAATCGCCGACGCCTTTGGCATGAAGGTGTTGGCGAACAGCCGTTCCCCCGTGCAGCGACCAAGCTATGTGAGCATGGTAGACATCGACATCTTATTTCGGATCGCCGACGTCGTGAGCTTGCATTGTCCGCTGACACCCGAGACCAACGAACTGGTGAATCGGAAGCGACTCGGGAAAATGAAGCGCACGGCGTTTTTAATTAACACCGGTCGTGGGCCCTTGATCGACGAGCAAGCGCTGGCTGATGCCCTGGCCGCCAGGCAACTCGCCGGTGCGGGGCTCGACGTGCTCTCCGTCGAACCACCCCCGGCCGATCATCCACTTCTCTCCGCCCCCAACTGTTTTATCACGCCCCACTATGGTTGGGCGACACACAGCGCCCGCGCGCGTTTGCTGCAAGCCGTGGTGGACAATCTCGCCGCGTTTCAAGCGGGTGCGCCGACGAACGTGGTGAGTTAATCTCACCGATACTCGCACAACTCTAAAAGATTTCCTTCGGGGTCGCGAAAATAAACCAGCCGTTTCCGCACTCCGCCGGAGTATTTCACTTGGCTGTCGGGAACCGACTTGATGTCGCTCTGAAACTCAACTCCCGCGGCGCGCAGCTTTGCCACTAACGATTCGATGTCCGATACGCGAAATGCTAGGTGCCGCAGGCCGTACACGTTGGGCTGATTCGCGACCGCCGGTTCCACTCCGGTGGGCGTGTGGTAATCAATCAATTCGATCCGCGGTCCCGACGGCAAGTCGAGATAGACGACTTCAGCCTCGACGCCGCTTAAGCCGACCGTCTCGTCGATCCAGGCCCCGGAGATCGTGACTTGCTTCGTGACCGTAAAGCCGAGCGCATCGCGATAGAAGTCCGTCATCCGCTCTAAGTCGCGGACCACAAGATTGACATGGTCGATCGCTTCAATCATCGGTGTATTACACGACTCTCGTCACGCCGGGGACCGGGACGGGATAGTTGCCTTTGGCATCGGGCACGACCGGCGGAGTTGCGGCGAAGTCGTACTCCTTGGGCGAAAAATCAATCTCGGAGTTGAGAGCCTTGTCCCATTCCATCATCTTGCCGGAATAGGTGGCCATGCGGCCCATGATGGCGGTCATCGTGCTATGGGCACCATACTCGACTTCGTTATAGGGCTTACCCTCGCGGATCGCGGCGAACAGATGATCGTGCTCCAATTGATACGGATCACCACGCTCGCCGTCGTATTTCCACTCACCCTCGGGCGACTTGATCATCCCTCGACTGATAATTGTTTTCCCCTTCGTTCCGGTCGCATATTCGGCGACCTCATTCCAACAGCCCTCCATGTGGCGACACTCACTGAGCATCGTCGAGCCATCTTCATAGGTGAATTCGACGACGTGGTGATCGAAGATTTGACCAAAGTCTGACGAAGTGCGACGTTCACGCCCCCCCGCCCCTTGGGCCGAAATCGGATGAGCCTGCTTGACCCAGTTGCTCACGTCGATGTTGTGAATATGTTGCTCGACGATATGATCGCCGCAGAGCCAATCGAAGTAGTACCAGTTGTTCACTTGGTATTCCATCTCGGTCGGCTCATGGCCGTAGGACTTGTAAAAATCGCCACGGGTGCGCAGCCACAGCGGTCCGCTGTTCCAGTAAACTCGCGTGAGCAAAATGTCGCCGATCGCACCGTCCTGCAATCGCTTGACGGTTTCGACGTAGGAGGGGTCATGGTGACGCTGTAAACCGACACCCACGCACAAACCTTTTTCCTCAGCGAGTTTGCCGGCTGCCAGTACCTTGCGTACACCAGGGGCATCGACGGCCACAGGCTTCTCGGTGAAGACGTGTTTGCCAGCTTCGATGGCCGCTTCAAAATGTTGTGGGCGAAAGCCGGGCGGCGTCGCGTGAACTACCACGTCCACGCCGCTGTCGATGGCTTGTTGAAACGCATTGAAACCAGCGAACTGCCGTTCGGCGGGAACCTGAATCGCAGATTTGATGCGTTCCGCGGAATCGCTCCCCCAGCGTTGTTCGAGGGTACGCTTGATCTTGTCGAGCGAACGCTCCACTTGGGGGCTGAACGCGTCGGCCATCGCCCACAGGGTCACTTTGCCTTTGGTGGAGAGTGCCTGCACGGCGGCGTCGGTGCCGCGTCCTCCACAACCGATGAGCGCGATCTTGATTTCTTTGTCGCCCAAGGCTTGGGCCGCGCGAGCGGTACTGAGGCCCGTGGCCAGGGCTGCGCCGCCAACCGCGAGAGCGGAAGTGGTTTTGACGAATTCACGACGCGAGGGCAAAGCGAGTGACGAGGCGGGATGTTCGGTAGGCATCGCAAGAATCTCCTGCGGATAGGAATGAGAGGATGAGAATAACCAGTTTGGTAATTATCGCCGATTGTCGGCTCACTGCCAACTGGTGCTATTCAACTTCTTGGGAACGGGTTAATTCGGCAGTGGCTCCCGGCAGGCGGGGATCGGCGGAAACTTGCACGCCGCGGCCCTCTTCCAGCCGGTCGGCAACGTCTTGCTGAATCCGCTTGACATCGGCGTCCCACACTTTTTTGCAAAGTTCGGCATCCATCGCCGCTAGGGGCCGCACGAGGCGAAAACCAACCCCCGTGGCCGGTTCCTCGGTGAACCACCAGGGACTTGTGGGCAAATTGGGATCGGACAGGGTCCACTCGGGGTCGTCGGACTTGTACCGGGCGGCACTGCGACACTCGGGGGACTCGGCGAGCCAACTCCCGCCACGGATCGCCCGCGGGAACAGCTTGGTCGGCCAAGCAACGGCGTTCGCCGCCGTCACGCCATCCTTGAGCCGTGCATAATGTTTGGCCACATACTGGTCGAGTACCCATTCGGCCACGTTGCCGTGCATGTCATAAAGACCCCACGGGTTGGGTTTGAGCTGCCCCACTTCATGAGTTTGATAGTCGGCGTTGTCGGTCGTCCAGGCATACTCGCCAATCGGGGTGGCATCGTCGCCAAAAGAAAAAGCCGTCGATGTGCCGGCCCGGGCGGCATATTCCCACTCGGCTTCGCTTGGCAGGCGATACTGCTGGCCGCTGATGCCGCTTAGCCATTTGGTGTATTGCTTCGCCGCGAATTGGGTCATCGTCACGGCGGGTTGCTGGGGTTCTTCACCGGGGCCGTAGGTAAAACTCGAATCGTAGAGCGGCGTGGGACAAGTGATCGCATCCACTTCGAGAGCTTCTTTGTCCAAATACTCTTTCACCTTTGGCATCTGGGCGAGTTGTTTCTTGGCCGATTCCATCCGCGTCCCTGTAAAACGCAACTCGTCGAGTTTCTTGAAGATTTCGTATTGTTCCATGAACCGCTGGTACTCAGCCCACGTGACCTCATGCTTACCGATCCAGAAGGGCGCAACCTTCACGCGCACTTGTGGTCCTTCGTCCTGGCGTCGGTCTGCTTCCGAATCAGGACTTCCCAAGAGGAATTCTCCGCCGGGGATGGGAATCATCTCAAACGAAATCTCACTATCGGGGATGGTCACGGTATAGGGAACCATGAACCCACCGCCCGCTTCGGCATCGATGGCGACGGCGGCAGGATTGCCGGGATCCTCGCTGACGATGCCGGGCACATCGGCAGCCTGAACAGGGGGTGCCAAAAACGTGAGCGAACAGACAACAGTGAGAGCTACGCAAATCAAACGCACGATGAACAGACTCCTGCTTGGAGGGTGGTGAGAACAGACGCGGCGGTGGGGAGGGAAGAATCGCGGATGGCACGCAGCTTGAGCGGCACGCCATCCATTCTAAAGATTGTCCCCCCGCAATGCACCCCGGGCCGGGCCGTGGTGATGCGAATTGTGGGGTCCAGCGAGCTTGTGCTGCCAGCATTTTCCAGCAGAATCAGCGGTAGCTTGGCGAGTTGCGACTGAGCTGCGGTTGAGAGTTCAGCGAGATTTTCGCTGCCAACCATCAACACCGCATCAACTTCGCCCCGTTCGAGCAACGTGTTTGTGGAATAGGCATAAGGGTCGTAACGCGGATAACCGAGCGAAAAATTCACGCCGCAGGGATAACCGGTTTGCCAGGTGAGGACATTTTCACACTGCGTACCGCCAAGCCCGATCGCGGCGCAGCGTGATTGGGCATTGAGTAGTCGCACAAGCAAGAAGATCGCTTCGATTTCAGCCGCACCGCCAATTTCCTGGCCAAAAAAGATCACGGAGTAGCTCGCTTGCTGGAGGCGGCTGGCGAGTTGTTGCAGTTGCTGCACGTTTATCCCGCCGATGGATTCCGCTGAGAGTTCGACTCCGCCGATGATCGCGCGCAGGGCCGTGAGAATCACCAAAGTCTCGCTCGTGTCGATCTGCAAGAACTCATCAACGCGATTGCTGTTTCGCTGGGAGCCAATGCCGATGATGTGCCGATCCCTCGAAACAAAAGTGCCCGGTGGATCAAGAAAACGTTCGTAGAGTCGCGAATGCGATTTCGCGGGATCGGCACCCCAAAATAGCACCACGTCGGCCCGCTGTTTGACTTCACCGAGTGTGCATGTGGAAACTCCCACCGCTTGCATGGCGACAATCGCATCGCGATGAAACGCCGGGATGGCCGGATCGAGGGTGGCCCCCAAGTGGTCGGCAAGTGCCACCGCAGCGCGTTGGGTTTCGATGGTGCTCCCTGCCAAGCCGCAAATGAGGGGTGCGCGCGAAGAGGCAAGCATTTCCGTCGCGCGATCGATGGCATCGGCCGGTGATATTTGCTTGTCGTCGAGAAAGAGCCCGAGGAGTTGTGCTTCGCAAAGCGAACATGCCCCCGCAACACTTGTTATTTGGCCGTCGTCAATACGCAGCGTTACATTCTCGCAGATCAAACCGCAAGCCGCGCAGGTTACGTTGTCGATTGTTTCGATCATCTTCCACTCGCCACAAACAATTCGCCTCGGCCGGACGCGAGGAAGTCACCGTTGAATTGCTGCCATTGCCGATTCGTCTCGCCAAGCTGATTTTCAAAGCCGAGCGATTGGAGTTGCCGACCGAGCATACCCAACATCGGTGAATTTGTTCTGCAAGCGTAGCGAAATGTCGGCAAGAGTTGCGCGTCGCTGTCGTGAACGAGGCAAAGCGTGCCGCGTTTCATTCCCGCGCCTGCATGTCTGCCGCAAGCGCAGTTAATGACAATTGTGCCGGCCAGCATGTTGTGCCCGACGAGTTCACCAGCGTTACCAGCAACGGCGATCAAGCCGCGGCGCATCCGTGAGCCGATGCCGTTGCGCGCGTTCCCCAACACAAGAATCGTACCGCCGGTCATGCCGCGAGTGGAACCGACCCGCGCTCCCCCCACAAAGTTCCCAGCCGAGCCTTGCACGCGAATGATCCCGCCGTGCATTTCCGCGCCAGGGGAATCGCCGACATTGCCTGTGACTTCAATCTCACCACCACTCATGCCGAGCCCCACTTCGCGTCCCGCATTGCCGTGGACACGAATTTTGCCGGACTTCATGTTCGCGCCGATGCCCACCGCCGTGGAGAGGTCACCGCTAAATTCCAGTTGTTGGTCCGTGGCGCTACCACTGATCGAGAACAGTTCAGCCAGAGCGACTTGCACTCGACCATGCCACATTTTGAGCTTTGCCACCTCAGCCAATGATTTCTCGCGAACAATCTCGGGAATAATTTCCGAAAGTTCTAGCGGCAAGGTCGAGTGAGACTTAAGTGAGAGCGTTAGCATCCTTCCAGAGTAAGCTTCTCTCGCAAAGGCGCGAAGGCGCAAATAACTTTTGATCTTTGCGCCTTCGCGTCTTTGCGAGAAACTCAGTATAATACGGACTTAAAGGAAAGTTTATGAAACGTGGCGCGATCATTTTATGCGGCGGAAGATCGAGTCGCATGAATGCCGATAAAGCTCTGCTCACGTTCGGCAACGAAACGATGCTCGAGCGCGTCGTGCGGATCGTGAGTTCGATTGTCGATCCTCGACACATCGTCGTGGTCGCCGCAGCCAATCAGCAATTGCCTGCCCTAAAGACGATTGTTGTTCGAGACAGTGTCGAATACCATGGACCGCTCCCAGCCCTCGTTTGCGGTTTCGCGGCCCTGCCGCCTAACACCGAGGCCGTGTTCATCACCGGCTGCGACACACCACTCTTAAATCCCGCGATCATCGAATCTCTGTTTCAGCAACTTGGCGAATCGGACGCAATCGTTCCCCAAGATGCCGAGCGTTTGTATCCGCTTTGTGCCGTTTACAGGACGAACATTTTCACTCGGATCGAAGAACAAATCCGTGCAGGCGGCAACTCGTTGCATCAACTCGTCCTACAACTTGATGCAAAGTTGATTCCCGTGGAAAAACTACGCGAACTTGATCCCGAAATGTTGTCGCTCAAAAATGTGAACAGCCACGAAGATTATTTCTCCGCCCTTGAGTGCGCCGGATTGTCGACGCCGTAGTTGCGCCAACTGACTGAGTAGTTCTCCTCGAACCACGCTTCGATATCGGGTTCGACTTCGCGGTCGTAGTCGCGCTCGACGTGTAAAATCTTTCCGGGGGGTGTGCCACGGATTTCTCCTTGCTCGACGACGATCTCGCCCGCTTTCATGACCATGCGCGGCAACTCGAACATCGTTTCTTGGTTCTCGTGCGGCGTGTAGATCGTGATGTCGGCGTCGGCACCAATTCCCAAATGACCTTTGTTGGCGAGGCCCAAGATTCTGGCTGGACCCGCACGGGTGATGATCGCGATCTCGTTGAGGGTGTATTCACGATCCAAATCGACCAGTGCCGAGCGTTTGAGCAGCGATGGCGGGCAGCTTTTCAGCATATCGTTGCGATACGTGCGATCCATCAGCAAGCGAATAATTTGCGGATAGGCGAGGAACGAACCGCCGTTGGGATGGTCGGTGCTCATCGCGACGCGCCAGGGATCATCAACCAGCAGATACCACTCCAGGCCAATGGCCCATTGCAGGGAATGCACGAGCGATGTGTTCTTATACGTGATCGGCGACACCCCGCAACCGGCTTCCATTTCGACGTCGCAACTCAGCCACTTGCTGCCGTAGAGATTCGCCAAAAAATGGCCCAGCGGACCGTCGCCGGTCATGCTGGTGGTTTCGCCAAACAAGACTTGGCCGACGTCGACCGTGAGATTGTCGTGACTATTCACATAGTCCGCGAGCTGGGAGACTTTGCTTGTCAACGTGTTTTCGTCCGCTGCGCCACCACCGTAGCTATGAAACTGAATATGCGTGAGATGCCCGCGGCGGCCTTCGAGGGCTTGCATGGTTTCAAGGGTGGTCCGCCAATTGCCGGGCATGCCGAGTTGGTTGCAATGGATATGCACCGGATGGGGCAGGTCTAATTCCGCCGCGGCTTGCGCGACCGCTGAGATAATCTGCCGTGGTGTCACCTCGAAATCCGGCACCTTGTCGTCAAGGCCCGTGCTGCGGGAACCATTGGCTGATTTCCAGGTTTCCACGCCGCCGGGATTGACGAGTTTGGGCGCGTAACCTTTCCCCGCTGACAGTAGCCACGCCATGAACGCGCGTAACTTCGCGGGTTCATTCTGCTGGATCGCGCGCATGATGTAATGATTGTTGCCCATTAACAAGTAACAACCTTTGTCGAGGCAGGGCGTGTCGGCAAATTCCTCGTGCGCATGAGTGGCCAAGAGCGGTGGCACGGCGGCGTCGAAGGCCGTGGTGTAGCCGAGCGCCGCGTATTGGTAGCCGGTCGCAAACGTGCTCGGAACGCTGCCGCGCGTGCCGCTGCGAGTGAGTGGCGTGCGGCGCATCGGTTCCGCAGCGCGATGATCCTCGGGTCGCAACTTACGCGCGGCATTCACCTTCGGCCCGGCAATATGGCAGTGCATGTCGATCCCACCGGGCATCACGATCAGCCTCGTGGCGTCGATGGTTCGCGCGGGGCGAATCTTGGGATCGGTCGGCGGCGCGACGATTTTGCCGCCCGCGATCCACAAATCGCGCACCTCGCCGTCGATGCCGTTCGTCGGATCGTAAACAGTCCCGCCAGTGATTTTGGTAAAATCGGTCATCAAGTCCTTGCTCAGTTTTCTGCCGCTTGTCGAAGGATTGATTGTACGCCATTCTTATTGGCAGACTCTACCGGAAATCACCAAGGGAACTCCTGCCATGAAAGCCGTTTGGTACGAAGCACTCGGGCCGGCCGACAAGGTGTTGCAGTATGGCGAGATGCCTGTTCCGCAGCCGCTGGCCGGTGAAGTTCGCATTGCCGTGCATGTGTCGGGGGTGAACCCCATCGACGTGAAAAAGCGGCTCGGCGGACGGGGCGGCATGACCAGCGCGCGGGTTGTACCGCATTTTGATGGTGCCGGCGTAATCGACGCGGTGGGGGAGGGCGTTGATGCCCAGCGTGTTGGTGAGCGGGTTTGGTTTTACGAAGCGCAGTGGCAGCGTGCATTTGGCGCGGCGGCGGAGTTTGTCACGTTGCCGGCGCATTTGGCGGTGCCACTCCCCGAGAGCGTTGATTTTGAGGTCGGTGCGTGTTTGGGCATTCCAGCGCTGACGGCTTATGGAGCGGTGTTTGCCGACGGTGCTGTAAGCGGGCAAACGATTCTCGTCACCGGCGGGGCAGGGGCGGTGGGGCGTTACGCTGTGCAGTTTGCCAAGCTCGCTGGCGCTCGGGTGATTGCCACCGTCAGCAACGACGAGAAAGCCAAGCTGGCAAAGTCGGCTGGCGCGGACGAAGCCTTGAACTATAAAACCACGAACATTGCCGAGCGGGTGTTGGAACTTACCGACGGCCAGGGGGTGGATCGCGTGGTTGAGGTGGAATTCGGTGGTAACTTGGCCACCAATTTGCCTGCGGTGCGGATCGGCGGGACGATTGCGACCTATGCCTCGCAGGCCGTGCCGGAGCCGAAGTTGCCGTTCTATGACCTGATGTACCGCAACATCGTGATCCGCACATTGGTGGTGTTTCAACTCCCGGCCGCGCTGAAGGCACAAGCGACTTGCGAGATCACAGGTTGGCTCAATGCAGGCCAACTCACGCATGAAATCGGTGAGCGGTTTTCGCTGGAAGAAACTGCGAAAGCCCATCAAGCGGTGGAAAGCGGTGTGATGGGGAAAGTGCTCGTCTTCAATCGCGAGTAAATCTACTTCCACTTATGTTGCGTGCGCGGGTGGAAATTAGTGTCGAGCGATTCTCTGGGGCGTGGCGAGTCGGCTGGCAGCATACCGCTAAGCCGCAAGCGGCTTACGCTGCACGCAGGATGGAGTGTTGGGGGCGTGAGATGCGCGTCGCGGTGAGCGTGGCGAGGATTTCGCCGGCGGTGGTGATGGAGAGTTCCGCGCGGCTGGCGGAGTGGCCCACTTCGCGGAGTAGCTTTTCGAGGTTTTGCAGACTGCGTGTCGAGGCATGGGCCACCTGGGCCGCGTCGATGGACACCAAGAAGGTTTCGGCTTTAGCAGTCAACTTGTGGATGCGCTGGATTGGGCTGCTGCCTGGGAGCAAACGAGCGAACCATGATTTGTGGGGGATCGCTACCGCGGTATCGAACTGCCAGAGGCCGCAGGGGAGGGGGGAGTACGTGTTTTCGGCGTGGCGCTTGAGGGTGTTGGAGAGGATGCCGCGGAGGCCTTGCTCGGCGAGGAAGGCGGCGTGATTGCGGAGGTGGATTGGTTCGCCGGCGACGAGGCCGACCGTGGTGCCCGTGCAAGTATGCATGGCCGCGACGCGCTTGCGGAGCCATTCGCGCAACAGGGGCGAAGCTGCTGTGTTGTGCGAGAGGGCGATGGCCAATTCGTCGCCCGCTTGCAGCAGTCCCCGGTGTTGCATCAGTTTCAGGTCGCAGCCAGCGGCTATCGCCCAAGTGGCGGGGACATGGTGCCCGCGGAACAGATGCACTAAATGTTGGATACGAGCCAAGTCGGCC
Source organism: Bythopirellula sp. (assembly GCA_034439695.1). GTDB lineage: Bacteria > Planctomycetota > Planctomycetia > Pirellulales > Lacipirellulaceae > Bythopirellula. The sequence continues at coordinate 17,782 of JAWXAV010000091.1, forward strand.
CTAGCCGGCTGGGCTCGCCCGGCTTGCAGGCCATCAAGATGAACAACAAAAGCAACACGAGCCGGGGAGGGTGAAAGTTTCATCAATGCGTTCCCGTGGACTTGGTGGCCTGGTGCGATTGGCGAGCCTTCTGGCGAATGACCCTGCGCTGCTGGCACTTTATTACTTTCGGGTGGGGATCGTGGTGAACTCAACGTCGGCACCAGTCACCGGGGTTGAGGCAATCTGGTAAAGTTTGCAGGAAACGTAGGCTGGAACGCGGTTGGTTGTTAAGTCGCTGTGTATGAGGCCTTTGAAGTGACATGAGGGGACGATTTCTGGTAAATTGTGGTGCCTTGTAACCGTTGTCATCCGTACCGTTTGCCAGCCTTGGTTTTTGCCAGGAGGTGGACCCGGGGAACGCCGTCCCCGGGCTTGGCGGAAGATCCGGGAAGCCACCCCTACGAATTTATGAGTTGTCCCGCCGAAAATTGGAAATTTCGTCCGCACCCGTTGCTCGCTAATTCCCATCTGCAGACCGTGCTGGGGATTCACTGGCCGCGACGGGTCGCGCCTTATACGGCGACGCCGCACAAAGTGGCGCTCGACGACGGCGATACGCTCATCTTGCACGAAGATGTGCCTGCCGGCGCCAGCGAAACCACCCCCAGCGTGCTGTTGATCCACGGCTTGGCCGGTAGCCATCTGAGCAGCTACATGACCCGCATGGCGGAGAAGCTGACCGCGCACGGCTATCGCTCGTTTCGGCTCGACATGCGAGGTTGCGGGGCAGGGGAGGGGCTGGCGAAATTGCCGACCCATTGTGGTCGCTCGACCGACGTGGCCGCGGCACTGCACACGATTGGCGATTTGTATTGTGAATCACCCGTGTCGGCGGTGGGTTTTTCGCTCGGCGGCACGCTCACCTTGAACATGTTGGCTGAGGCGGGCGAGATGCGGGTCGGCAATTTGGAAAAAACCTTGGTCGTTTGCCCACCGATCAATTTGTTTTCCTGCGAACAACACTTTCGCACGTTCTTGGGAAGCAGGTACGACAAATTTTTCGTGAAGCTAATTTGGAATCAAGTGATGTTGCGGTGGCAAAAATTTCCGGAAGTCGCGCCGCCGGCGATTCCGCGACGCCCTCAAAAGCTGCGCGACATCGACCATTTGGTGATTGCGCCGAGCGGCGGATATTCGTCGGCCGAGCATTACTACAGCGAAACGCAACCGGGGCCAAAGCTCGCGGCGATTCGCCAGCCGGTGACGATTGTGTTTAGCAAGGACGACCCGATCGTGCCGTTTGGGCCGTTGTTCGATTTTCCGCATAGTGACAGCGTCGAGACGATTGTCACGTCGCATGGAGGCCACTTGGGATTTTTGGGCCTGTCAGGCGTCGACAAAGATTTCCGCTGGCTCGATTGGCGGATTTTGGAATGGCTCGAACACCCCCACCGCCGACAGAAGCCGCAAGATGTGCCGGACCAAGCGTTCACGCTGAAATGAGCGAGAGCCAAATAAAAGGCCCCGAAACCCTGCCCCGGGTTCGGGAGCCTGAGCCACGTCGGCGGCTGGACGTGGCCATCTTGAAGTCCAACTCGTTGCTCGTTCAGTCTAAAACGGTGAGCGAAAACCCGACTCTTGATTCCTTAATGGACATGGGTTGCGCGGTTTTCCACGATAGGGGTGAATCAATCATTAAGTCCTTGGCCCGCGGAAGTTGAATCTTTGTCGGTTCGCTTTCTGTCTTGAACGAATCTCCGAGCGAAGTGTTCGTCGCTGACATCGGTTCTTGCCGAGTGATCACCGACTTAATCACGTCGTTCTTGGTTGTCACTTTGAGCTCAACCCCCAACGGATTATCGATGGCATTCCCGTCACTGTAGGGAGAGGAAACGAGTCTCGACATGGGAGGCAGTAGTGCGGGAAGCAACTGGGGATCCATATCAATGTAGCGCGCTCCCGTGTTTGTTGCAGGAGCGGTGTTAACTTCCTCGGCTCGGCCGAGATTCTGATTCGCGAAAGCCAAGGTCGCAAGTGTCAGAGTGAGGTAGGCAATCGGGCGGGTTAAATTTGTTCTCGTCATGAGCGGCTCCTTGTCTGTGTCTTTGTGACGTCGTGGACCACCTCGCCGTCGAGATGGTTTTTCCGCTCTTGGCCTGAGTGCTTGGCGGCCCGTTTGCCTGCGGGCAGCGTAATTTCGGTAAATCGCACATCGAAAATAGCAATTGGCGTGCCGGTAGCGTGCATGTCCATTTTTGGGCGAAATCTTGCAATGCTTGCGGAACCTACTTACCGCCGTTTGAGCGGTCTTTATGCAGGGCTTGCTTAACTCACTGGCACGACACGCATGGATGCTACCAAAGGTAAATGAGGAATCGATTAAGACCCCTGCGCAAGCTGAATAATCGGCTGCGGGCATCCGTGAGCAACCTATGTTTGCGAAGGAGCGCGCTGCGAACAGTTGCGCTAGACAAAGTGGCCTCGAAGTTCAATCCCACGGATTTGTTTAAGGAACATCGCATGTCGAGTTTGGCAACACCGAACGACGAAGATTCGGCCATTCAATTGACGAAAGCTGCCACCGCGCGCGGCCATGTTGGTCCCGCATGTGAGAAGTGCGACGCGCCGATCAACGTGAACGAAGCGCTCGTGTGCCGTAAGTGCGGTTGGTACGCGAGCATCGGCTCGTTCGTGGAGCTCGATCAGAATTGGGAATGCGATTCCGAAGTGGAAGCTCCCGCCGAAGAACCCTTGAAGATGCCGACGTGGGGCTGGACGATGATCGCCTGCGTGGTGGCCGTCGTGGCCGAGAGCATTGTCGCGCGCGTGATCACGATGGAAGGCAGCGCTTTGCGGACGACGTGGTCGGTGACGCAATTGTTCGTGGGCATGTCGCTTGCGTTCGTTTGTCACTTCACGGCGTTTGTGCTGCTGATGCGCGAGGTGAGCGACGCACAACTGTTGGATATTATCTTAAAGCCGATCAAGCCGTGGATCGTCCGTGTACGCGAGTTGCCCCGTTACCAATGGCTGTGCCATGTGGGAATAAGTTCCGTGGTCGCGGTGTTCATGTCGCTGGTGGTGATTGGCGGGCTTCCCTATGAGAAGCTGTGGGACTGGGGTTTCAAGAAGCCCGTCAAGAAAGATTTGATGGGCGCGATCATGTCCGAAGTTCAGGGCGAAGGTGAAGAGAAACCGCTCGAAGAAGCGGTGCAAGATTTTGCTGGGAAGCAAAACTTGGACGACAAGACGAAAAAACCCACCAAACCCACGGAACCTAAGGAACGCCAAGAAGATGATTGCGTGATTATCGGTTACCGTGCGAATAGCGAAGGGTTGGTGTACATCTTGTTCCTCGCGGGCGAAAACTTTGGCAAGCTGCAATATGTTGGTCAGGTCACGCCCCAGCTTTCCGTCAAGGAGCTACGCGGATTGACCGAGCAGCTCGCCGCGCACCAAGCCCATGAGCCGTTCGTGAAAATCCAAATGGAAGGGGTCACCTGGGTCGATCCCAAGTTCACTTGCCGCGTGAGTTATGCCAGGAAAGGCAAGAAGGGGGGCTTATTCGACATCAAATTGGAAGCGCTGATGGGCGAGATTGAAGCGATTGCTCCGCAACCTGAAAAGCTACAAGAAGAGAAATGAACTTCGTGGACTGCGTTGCAGTTCGGATGGGTTTGTTATTCCATATAGCCAGTGCCGGTCGTTAGTCGTAGACTGGCGAACCGGCACTTTTCATTTGGGGCGAGCGCATGAAGTCTTTTTCACTCTGGGCGGGACCGATTCTGGCGGTGGCGGTGGGCTGGTGGGTCGCCGAACAAGGCCTTGGTGCCGCCGCGGCTTGGACCGCCGGGATCACGTTTCTCACCGCTTTGTGGTGGGTCTGCGAGCCGATTCCCATCGCGGCGGCGTCCTTGATTCCGATTGCCGTGCTGCCGCTGGTCGGCGTGTTGACGGCCAAGGAAGTCGGAGCGGCTTACGGCAATGAGATGATCTTGCTGCTCACGGGCGGGTTCATGCTCTCGAAAGCCATGGAGCGGAGCGGCACGCATCGGCGGATTGCGCTGGGGATGGTCAGAATTCTCGGTGGCGAAAGCGGGCGGCGGTTGGTGCTGGGCTTCTTGGTGGCATCCGCGGCGCTGAGCATGTGGATTTCCAATGCCGCGACGACGTTGATGCTTTTGCCCATCGTGTTGGCCGTTGTGGAGAAAGTTTCCGACAGCAAGCTGACGGTCGCGCTCCTGTTGTCCATCGCTTACGGAGCGAGCATTGGGGGAATTGGTACGCCGGTGGGCACGCCCCCCAATCTCATCTTCATGCAGAACTACGAAATCGTCACCGGCGAGGAGATTGGTTTCGTCGAGTGGATGAGTTGGACCGTGCCGATGTTGTTGGTGATGTTGCCGCTGACGTGGCTGTGGCTGGCACGCAAGATTGGCGCGACCGAGAAAATTGTGTTGCCGGAAGTCGGTGCTTGGCGGACCGAAGAGGTGCGCACGCTTTTGGTTTTCGGCGTGACGGCAGTCATGTGGATCACGCGCATCGAACCGTGGGGGGGCTGGAGCGGGCTGCTGAACTTGCCTGATGCGAACGATGCGAGTGTCGCCTTGCTCGCCGTGGTGGCGATGTTTCTCATCCCCAACGGCAAGGGGGAACGGCTGTTGGATTGGCAGACGGCGGGGCACATTCCGTGGGGCGTGCTGTTGTTGTTTAGCGGCGGCGTGGTA
>JAWXAV010000092.1:0-11202 GCA_034439695.1 Bythopirellula sp.
AATGGGGAGCATTCGGTGCCTGGATCGGTTCCAGGCTCAGTCCATATGGGGAATGTCGGCTTAAGAAATAATGTGAATCGCCAGTGAAGTAAAAGCCCTAAATAAGCCGTGGCACCCAAACAAAAAAAGTGCTGTGGCCCATGAAACTCCTCCCGCGGGGAATGTTGTTATTGCTGATTGTGTATCTCGCTATCGCGGGGTACTTGCTCGTGTCGTGGCTTCCCACGGTGATTGGCGGCTATCAGACGATTGTCGATTCTTACCCCTGGCTCGCGTATGCCTACTTGAGCGCGGTGGCCTTGGGCGCTTTGGTGCTGCTTGGCGTCTCCGGCACGGTGTTCTTTCGACTCTGGCGGAATTCTCGTAACAAAAACATCAGCCTCGAACGTCGGCAACAGAATCCGAGCGAACTTTCGAACGCCCAGTTGCAGGCCGAGCTACGCGAGAACCTCAGTACCAGCCAAAACTATGCCGCCGACGCGGCGGTCTCCGCGCAGTTGCGCGGCGAGATTGAAAAATCGCTCAAGGCTCTCGACAAAAAGCACGCCGACTCGCGGCTTGAAATCGTGGCCTTCGGCACAATCTCCAGTGGCAAGTCGTCGCTGTTGAACTCGCTGGCCGGGCGGCAGGTGTTCGCCGCAGACGTGATCGGCGGCACGACTTCGGTGCGGAGCGAAGTTCCCTGGCCGACGAGCGAGCAAGTGATTTTGGTCGACACGCCGGGACTCGCGGAAGTGCGGGGCGAAGAACGGGCCGGCATCGCCGCGCTAGCGGCCAAGAATGCCGACCTCGTGCTGTTGGTGGTCGATGGGCCGCTGAAATCGTATGAAGTCGATTTGGTGCAAAAACTTCGCGAGATGGAAAAGCGGATCGTGGTCTGCCTCAACAAGGAAGATTGGTACGATGAGGAGGAAGAACAACTGCTCACGCGGCAGATTGTCGCGCAGTTGCCAGGGATCGCGCCGAGTGACGTGGTGGCCGTCCGCGCGGCGGCGGTCAATCGCGAGCGGATTCGTGTCACATCAAGTGGCGATGAATTGACCGAGGAATATGAAGTACCGCCCAATGTGGCACCGCTCGCCGAACGGCTCATGCAGATCGTGCAGAAGGATGGGCGCGAGCTACTCTTGGCCAATCTGCTCTTGCAATCGCGGGGTTTAGTCGATGAAGCCAAGGAGCGGGTCCGCGCGGTGCTCGACGCCAAGGCCAACGAAATTATCACGCGCCATATGTGGGCCGCCGGGGGCGCGGCGGGGATCAATCCGATTCCACTCTTGGATTTGGCCGGCGGCAGCGCAATCACCGTGAAGATGATTTTTGAGCTTGCCAATGTCTACAAGCAGCCCATCGATACCGACGGCGTGGTGAAGATGCTCGAACAACTGGGCAAGAACCTGATTGCGATGGTCGGTGCGACGGCCGTGTCGCCTGCCGTGGCGGCGGGAATTGGTTCGCTCTTGAAAACAGTCCCCGGCATCGGAACGATTGCCGGTGGGCTTGTGCAGGGAATCACCCAAGCGCTCGTGACGCGGTGGATCGGCAATGTGTTCGTCGAATACTATCGCCGCGACATGCAGGCCCCGCCCGGCGGGATCGCGGAGCTGGCCTGTGAGCAATGGCAGCAACTCACGCGGCCCGATCAGCTCCGCAAGCTTGTGCAACGTGGCCGCACCGAGCTCGCCAAATCTTTTGGTGGCTCAAATTCTTCCGAAGATCGTGAGCTGCCATGAGCGATCCAGCGAACTTCGACACGACTCCTGCTGCCGGCCATCGCGACGTTGATTTTCACGCGGCGGTTGCCTCCGTGCGCCGCGCCATTGAAAACTTTCAAGGCTGCTCACCCGCCGAACGGCTCGAGCTCGCCCGCGATCTCAACGAACTGGAGAACATGGCCGAGAAGCTGGAATCGGGCCGCGTGGAGATCGTTGTTTTCGGTGAGATCAGCACCGGCAAATCGGCTCTCATCAACGCGCTCGTGGGGGATGAGATCGCTCAAGTGAACGTGCAAGGGGGTTGGACCAAGGACGTCTGGCACGTGCCGTGGGAGGGGATCGGCTATTGCGTGCCGGGGCTGGCGGATTCGCAGGTGGTGCTCGTCGACACGCCGGGGCTCAATGAAGTCGATGGTGCTGAACGGGCGGAGATGGCGCGTTCCGCCGCGGCGCGGGCGGACTTGGTGCTGTTCGTCACGGATTCCGACTTGAATGAAACCGAGTACTCGTCGCTCGTGGAACTCGCCGCGAGCCACAAGCCGATTCTCTTGGTGCTCAACAAGTCTGACCTCTATACGCGGCATGAGCTGGAGCAACTGTTGGAGTTGTTTCGTGGGCGGCGACTCGCGGGATTGGTTGAACCGGCGAACATTCTTGTGACGCAGGCCAACCCGCGCGAGATGGAGTTCGTCATCGAAGCCGCCGATGGCACGGTGCGGCACGAGTGGCGGAAACCCGCGCCGAAGGTGAGCGAACTGCGCAGCCGCATTTTGGAAGTGCTCAATGCCGAGGGAAAATCGCTCATCGCGCTCAACGCTGCGATATTTGCCGCCGACAAAAGCGACCGCATGGGTGCCTTGCGGGTGCGTTTGCGCGAGACCGAGGCGGCGCGAATCATTTGGAGTTACGCCGTGACCAAGTCGCTGGCCGTCGCACTCAATCCACTGCCCGTGATTGACGTGCTCGGGGGTTCGGCCATTGATGCGACGATGGTGGTCACGCTCGGCCGGATTTATGGCATGAGTATCACCACGTCGAACGCACGTGATCTGGTGACGTCGATTCTCAAAGCGGCGGGATGGGTCATGCTCAGCGAAGCGGCCGTCAGTTACGCTTCAAGCGTGTTCAAGGCGCTCACGGTGGGCTTCGGCACGGTGGCCACCGCCCTTCCCCAAGGCGCTGCGGCGGGTTATGGTTCGTACATCGTCGGCCAAGCCGCGCGACATTACTTCCAACACGGCGCGAGTTGGGGCGACGAATCGCCCAAGCAGGTGGTAAAGCAAATCCTGGCGAACACGGATAAAGAATCGGTGCTTGAGCGCTTGAAGGTCGAGATCGGGAAGAAGATTTCGCTCAATCGGTATGTGGGGGAGAAGTGATACCGAGTTTGTTGAATTTGGCGTGGAAACTTTTTAATGGTATACTTTTGACATGACGGTCTCATTTGAACTACCGAACGATTTGCAGCACGAACTTCAAGCCGCTTTTGGCGATTTGGGGCAAGCCGCCAAGGAGGCGCTCGCCGTGCGCGGCTATTCGGAACGAAAGTATGGCCTGTCGACTCTGCGGCGATTGCTCGGTCTAGAAACTCGTTGGGACGTTGAGAAATGGATGGCAGATCACCAAATCGTGCGCAACTACTCGGTTGAGGATCTTGAGTCAGATATTGAAACGCTACGGAGCCTTCGCTGAGTCGTGGATCATGCTAGTCGTCGCCGATAGTTCACCGCTGCACTATCTTATTCTGGTCAACCACGCGAATTTGCTCAGTTCATTATACGGAACTGTGACGATTCCCACGTCCGTGGCCAATGAACTAACGCATGCTAACGCTCCGAGGGTGGTTCGCGATTTCATTAAGAGTCCGCCCGAATGGCTGCTCATACAATCGCCGCGCGACCTACTAACGATTGACGAGATCGATGAAGGAGAACGTGCCGCCATTAGTCTTGCGTTAGAACTTGGAGCAAACCTCTTGTTGATAGATGATCTCGATGGTCGTCGAGCAGCGGTGCAGCGTGGTCTAAGGATTACCGGTATTGTTGGAATTTTGTTGGATGCTTCTGAAATGGGTTTAGTTGAACTGAGACCACTTGTTAACGAGTTAGTCGATTCTGGCCTCTATATTTCAAAAGTGTTAATCAACCGGTTATTAGGTGAAGGTTAATAGGGTATAGTACGATCCGGCAACTACAACCACGTCGCGATTCTCGATACTTCCATCATGACGCTCCCCACCATTGAAGCCAGCCTCTACGACTTTCCCAAATACTACGACTTGGTTTACGGCAGCGACTGGAAACCCGAGTTTGATTTTCTCGTCGCCTGTTTTGGTAAGCATGTCGATGGCAAGGTCAAGCGCGTGTTTGAACCGGCCTGCGGCACGGGGCGACTATTGGTAAAGCTCGCGGCGGCGGGCTACAAAGTTGCCGGATTGGATCTCAATCCCGCGGCGGTGGAGTTTTGTAACGACCGCCTGCATCGCTCTGGCTTCCCGCGCTCGGCCTTTGTCGGCGATATGTGCGCCTTCACGGTGGTCAAACCGATCGATGCGGCGTTCAACACGATCAACAGCTTCCGCCATCTCGCCACGCAAGCGCAAGCGGAAAATCATTTGCGCGCCGTGGCCAACTCGCTCCGACCCGGCGGCATCTATGTGCTGGGTTTGCATCTCACCCCCACGAGCGTTGAGCCAATGCAGGAAGAAAGCTGGTCGGCCCGTCGGGGAAACCTCGCCGTCCTCTCGCGGCTCTGGGTGCTCGACTGCGAGACCCGCAAAAGAAAAGAGTCGGTTGGTATGAGTTTTGATGTCTACACACCCACGAAACAGTTCCGCATCGAAGATCGGGTTGTTTTCCGCACCTATTCAGCCCGTCAGATGCAAACACTGATTGAAAGCATCAAAGAGTTCGAGATCGCCGAGGTCTATGACTTTGGCTACGACATCAACGCCCCCATTGATGTCACCTCGGCCACCGAGGATGTGGTGTATGTGCTGCGAAAGAAGAATTCGCCGGTCAAAACAGCTAACAAATAAGCCTCCATTCTTGGCGTAAATCCTTATCTTACTATGCACTTGAGTACAAAAGGCGATATTCTCGAAATGCAAGCAGACTGAGATGCCAACTGGCCATAGGGATGCGCTCCAACAATTTTTCCCTCTTGTCAAGAATTTCGTCAAAAAAGCACTAGACCGCCGCTCGTCCCTGGGTACAATTATAAGGTTGAAAGCGGTAGGTTCTCCCCCCTCCCCTCAAATCACTCCCCAAGAGCCAGACGCACGCGAAAATAAGACGCTCACTGCGGCATCTCCCCAAGGTTTCTAGCCTGTTTGCGCTAGAAACCACAAGCTGCCCAGTGACCTTATTGCCTATAGGCACATTCTGCTGGCCGAGTTGATTGAGTCTAGGGTTCCGAGAACAGTGTTTTCGTAACCAAAATGTTCCGGAGCGAGATGCGTGCGGTTTCTTGTTCCGAGGTGAGTTCGGTACTTCGTGTGATATTGGGTCGCTCAGCATGGTCTATCAAGATCAGCGGGCACCGTCATTTCCAAGAAGGACCATTCCCCAAAAAACCATTTATTAAAAATTTAATGGTGCTCATAAGGGGCTTGTGGGCACATTTTGCGGTTCAGTAGTACGCGCACTCATGTTTGCGCCGCGCTGATCACGCGAGGTGTGTCCCGCGCTTCTGCGAGTAAGAAGTTAACAAGTTCGCATTGGGTAATTTAAGCCGCGCACCGAGTGGCGACGACGTGCATGTTGACACTGATTGGCCCTTGCCACTGACTCAAACGTCATTTTTTTCCAAATTTAATAAGCCACAAGCCTTTGAAATGATTGGTGTTAGAATTAGTTGTCTGTGACCCGCCCGAGAACGCTTTTGCCTGGCAGTCCGACACTTTTCTTGCCTGTTTATTTGAGGTTTGAAGATTGAGGGGGGTTTTTGTTGATCGGCGTTAGTATTTTCCTAATCAGATTTGTCAATTCATCGCTGCACGTTTGCGTTCGGCTCGGCGATTTGTTCGCCGCCGTCCTGGCAGACCGTGTCCTGGGGGCTAACCCTATTTTGGCAACTCGAGGAATCTGCGTCGCTGCCGTAAATGCCCGCATCGGCAACGCTGGGCCCGCCGTAAACCTGGCCCCTTTTTGCTCATAATTTCCAACGATCACTTGCTGACATCCTGTAGCTGAGGAGTATTGACTTTGTACGACGCGATAATGGATCACGAATTGGATGATGACTCGACCGTCGCTGACGTGGAGAAGGAGTTCGATACCAAGGGGATCGACGACGCTGTCGATATCGATGCTGACGACGATCTGTCGCTAGACCTGGGCACGGACGTCAAGGAAGCCGACGTCGAGGCTGATAGTGAGTTCGAGGATGAGGTTGTCGATCTTGAGTCTTGGTCCGACGACCCCGTGCGGATGTATCTCACGCAAATGGGTGAGATTCCGCTCTTGACCCGCCAACAAGAAATCAATCTGGCCCGCCGGATCGAACATACCCGCACCGCGTTCCGTCAACGGCTGTTGGCCTGCGACTATGTGATTCGCGTGGCTTACAAAGTGCTCAGCCGTGTTCACCGGGGCGAGTTGCCTTTTGACCGGACCGTGCAGGTTTCGGTGACCGATCGCCTGGAAAAAGAACAAATCCTGGGCCGATTGCCGCATAACCTTCGCACGCTCGAAACCTTGCTGGATCGCAATGCCGAAGATTACCGCACGGCGACCAGTAAGAGTGCCAAGCCCGCCGCCCGTAAGGCCGCTTGGTCTCGCCTGGCCGGTCGGCGGCGTCGTGCCGTCATGTTGATCGAGGAGTTGGGTCTGCGGACCCAGCGGATCGAAGCCATGATTGCCCCGCTCGAGGAATTCAGTACCCGGGTACAGCAGCTCAAGAAGCAATTGGAGCAAATGAAAAAGGATCGCCGGCCCATGTCCGAGCGGAAGCCGCTGATGGTCGAGTACCGCAACATCCTGCGGATGACTCAGGAAACCCCCACCAGCCTACGCAACCGCGTCAATTACTTGCGGGAGGTGTTCTCCAAGTATCAGCAAGCCAAGCGCGGCTTGTCGGAAGGCAACCTGCGGCTGGTCGTGTCGATTGCCAAGAAGTATCGCAATCGGGGTTTGAGCTTTTTGGATTTGATTCAGGAAGGCAATGCCGGCTTGATGCGGGCCGTCGATAAGTTCGAGTATCGCCGTGGGTTCAAGTTCTGCACCTACGCCACTTGGTGGATTCGCCAAGCGATCACTCGGGCCGTGGCCGACCAAAGCCGCACGATTCGCATCCCGGTCCATATGGTCGAAACGATGAGCCGCGTGCGGAACGTGTCGCGGGCATTGCTCCAACGCCTGGGCCGCGAACCGACGATCGAAGAAACCGCCCGTGCCGCCGATTGCACCGTGGACGAAGCGCGTCGCGTGTTGGCCATGAGCCGCTACCCGATCAGCTTGGACCGTCCGGTGGGCAACAGCGAAGACAGCCACTTCGGCGACTTGCTGCCCGATTCGGGTGCCGAAAGCCCCGCCATCGGTGCCGCACAGGAAATGTTGCGGACTCGGATCTCGAAGGTGCTCAAGACGCTCAGTTACCGCGAACGTGAGATCATCAAGCTCCGTTACGGCTTAGGCGACGGCTACAGCTACACGCTCGAAGAAGTGGGCCACATTTTCAAAGTGACCCGCGAGCGGATTCGCCAAATCGAAGCCAAGGCCGTGCGAAAGCTACAGCAACCGAGCCGCAGCGCGGAACTCTCGGGGTTCTTGGACTAGCACAAAGCCGCGAAGGGCACCGCGCCGCAGGCGTGGTCTTGTCGCGGAATTCGAAGACGTTCCACCCCGCGATGTGTTTCACGTCGCGGGGTTTACTGTTGATGCCGAACGATTATTACAGGAGGTAGCAGATAAACCGACTCATGGAATTACTTTCCCCTGGTCGTGGACGGAGGTTATTGAGGGTGATTGCGAGAATGGATAATAGTATAATTGAGATCAGTTAACTTGGCATCAATGGGGAATTCGAAAATGATACGCCAAATCTTGCCGAACGACGAGATCGAACAGCGTGGAGAAGAACTCTATACCTCCAAAATCCGTACACTTGTTACGAAGCAGGACGAGGGTAAATTCGTGGTGATCGACGTCGGGACCGGCGAATATCAAATCGATGCCGACCACGTCAAGGCTTTAGAAAAGATGCTCGTTCATCACAACGGTAATTCCTTGTACTCCATTCGCATTGGATCTCCTGCTGCCTACAAGCTCGGCGGCAATAGAACTGAATAAGCAGAGCATGATTATTGGTTCCGTCGCCAATCTGGAAGCCACGATCCCAATTGCAATTAATGATCGTGTTGGTATACGGCACGTTCTTCAAGTTGTGATTGATACCGGATACAACGGCCATCTCACATTATCTGATTCGCTAATAAATTCACTTGGACTTGTATTTAGCGGCAAGTTGCGCGGCATGCTGGCGGATGGTACGGTAGTATCCATGAGCACATACATTGCCGAAATCGAATGGCTTGGTGCCTTACGCAAAGTGGTGGTTACCCAGGCGGAAGGTAGCCCACTGGTGGGCATGGCCCTACTGCAAAACAACCGACTTACTTTCGACGCGATAGATGGTGGCCAAGTGACCATCGAATCTCTTGAGGCACAGCCTTGATGCTCGCCTATACATTTTCCGCAGGAGTTTCGGCATGCGACTTTGCTGGCTATTAATAGTCTTCCTATTTGTGGATCACCTTGCTACGACCCACGCCCAGATCGTCACACTTTTTCGCGGGCACGCTTATACCCAGCCGGAAGCGAAAGAAAAACTCGCTGAGCTCGCCAAGCTTTACGACGACCGCACGAGTTGGGAAAAACGAGCAGATGTTTTGCGTGCTGGAATTCGGCGTGGGATGCTGCTCGAAAAACTTCCTCAGCCCTGCGACTTGAAAACGATCCGCCGCGACAAGCGCGAGCTGGATGGCTACACGGTCGAAAACGTCGCCTTCGAGAGCCTGCCGGGATTTTGGGTGACGGGCAATCTCTATCTCCCCACCAAGATCGAAGGCAAGATTCCCGGCATCTTGAATCCGCACGGCCACATCGGTAATGGCCGGATGAACGAATACATGCAGAAGCGTTGTGCCGCGCAAGCACGCATGGGGGCGGCGGCGTTTGCTTACGACATGATCGGCTATGGCGAATCGACGCAATGCGAGCATCGCCGCTTTCAAGTACAGCGATTGCAAACTTACAACAGCATCCGTGCGCTCGATTTTCTCGCATCACTCGGCTTTATCGATGAGGACCGACTGGCCGTGACTGGTGAATCAGGGGGCGGCACGCAAACCTTTTTGCTCGCGGCGATTGACGACCGTATCGATTTAGCGATCCCCGTGGTGCAAGTCTCGGCCCACTTTTTTGGCGGCTGCGAATGCGAGAGCGCGATGCCGATCCACAAGACCGCCGACTATAAAACGAACAACGTCGAGATCGCGGCCCTGGTAGCACCCAAGCCGCTGTTGGTGGTTTCCGACGGCGGTGACTGGACCCTCAACTCTCCTCTCGTCGAACACCCCCACATTAAGCGAATTTACTCGTTCTACAACGCGGCTGACAAAACAGAAAACGCCCACTTTGCCGACGAAGGCCACGACTACGGTCCGTCGAAACGCGCTGCGGCCACCCGCTTTTTGGCCAAGCATTTCGGCCTGAATCTTGCCGCCGTGGAAGATGCCAAAGGCGAAATCGACGAAAGCTTTGTGACCGTGCTCCCCGAAGATGATCTGCGTGTCTTCACGCCAGAGAATCCACGGCCAGCGAATGCGCTTGCTGATTGCGAAGAGGTGTTGGGGTTGTTGAATAAGGCGCGGTGACTAGCCCAAAGTAAACTTGTGCGGGACTGGTCAAGATGACTGCATCACTTACTGACGCATCACAACTCAATGCGAATGACCTTTGTGCTCTCATCCCTGACTGATGGAGCATGACTCGTCGGAACCTTCATCATCCCGTCATTATCAAATCCAACCGTATCGCCATCAGCAATTTTATCGCCCTTTAGAGTTATATACGCTAGCCCGATCACTAAGTCTAATACTTTTTCAGCCGGCTGGTTGGACTCAATTACCTCAATGTTCATGCAGTCGAAGTATTCCAAACCCTCTGTTAGTACGCTAAAAGTACCATCCGTATTTTTGAAGCGATGAAAGTTTATCCATACGAATATTGGAGGATCTTCGACACTAGCATCCGCAGCCATCTTGTGAATAAGTTCCGGGCTGAGTACCACACTTCCATGCCCCCAGTATACACTAGTGGCTGCAAATGATTTCGTCACTGCTGACAACAATTTAGTTAACAGGATATTTCGTTCCAAATGAGTGCCATTGCCACCAGTGAGAACAACTGCAAGATGAGACTTATGGTCTTTGATGACGTCGGTTGCTTCAGGCCAAATCCATGATGTTTCACATGGTCCCTCAAGGTCGTCCCAAGGAATTGGGAATTTCGCGTGGGCAATGATTGCAGTATATCCATTCACTGAAACAGTCGCGCCATCCTTGTCTACTTCGATCTCACCAATCTCCGCGCTCTCGGGCAACACTGCGCTTATATGGGAGCGAATCTCTTCCGCAGAAGGAAGTGCCAGCTTGTCGAGAGTTACGAATGCAAAGACCGGTTTGCCCGCACCCTTTGGGGGCTCTTCGGCTGATAACATGCTCACGAAACAGTACCCCGTGAAGGAAAGAAGTGCTATAAGCCACGAGAGTGAAAACCGGTTAGGTCTCATGTTACATTTCATCGGCTGAAACCAGGGACTACATCGACTTCATATCCGCACCCGCCATCAGGCCTGCTACGGAAATGTCTTCGTCGATCTCTTCCCAATGGAGACTGATTCCGCCACCACCAATTTCGTACTTCATCAACTGAGCGGGCGTCGCATCACGGAGCAGCGGAAACCAGGCGATGGGTATGCCAATCACTCGACCATCCATGAGCGTCACTTGCATCATCGCTTCGTCAAATGTTACCGACTTAGCCAGGGCGGAGCTGGGGAGATGACCTCGTAACATTCTTCGCTCAGGGCTCGCTGAAGTATTCATTCCAGGCCTCCACAAGTTTTTCTCTGTGTTTGTTTATTAATCGCTCAATCTCGTTGAGTTCGCGGCCGTTGAAGCCATAGTTCGCATGAAGTTCGACGGGATCCAGCCAAAATCTCGCTTCATCGCTGCCCGATTTTACATGGATATGAGGTGGTTCGTTACCCTCGGCGCTGAAGAAGTGAAAGCGAAATCGCCCGATCCTCAAAACTGTTGGCATACCACAATTATAGCTAAACATATTGCACAAAAAGAGATTAAACTTTCGATTTGCGCTGGTATTTGACCCCGGATTTCCCAGATGACTTCCCGCACAATGGCACGCGATTTGCGCCACACCTTGTAAAAACAGCGGTTTGTACGCTCAACATGCCATCGTGACAG
>JAWXAV010000093.1:0-8038 GCA_034439695.1 Bythopirellula sp.
GAACGAATCCTTCGCGGCGTCGGTTGGCTCGGCTTCCATGAAATTACCGAGCAAGCAAATCGTGATATGCCCAGCCACGTTACCGGGCCGCGGCCCGGTTGTGCTTTCAGGAACATACTTTGTCCCTCCCACGCCGAGAGCGGGATCACTCTCGACTTCGTCAGGGCTAAAAATACCATTTTCGCGCCATTGCTGCTCAGTCAGGTAACGCGTGCCACTGTTGGGCGCATATTTTGTTGAGCGCCCCTCAAAAATACGGCCATCGGGTGCGATCAAAAAGTGGTAGGCAATATCGCCCCATTTGTTGTCGTCGCGATGGCCATGCTGAATGATCCGCAGCTCCGCCTCGGGTGTGCCGTCGCCCCGCAACTTATCCACGGCGGTATGATGGACGCTGACGTGCTTTACTTTCCCGATGGGCTGCAAAGCACCCGAGCGCGGGTCCGCTTTTTCTGCCTGCCAAGCGGATCGCGGCAAGATTTCGGGTGCTTCGAGTGGCTTCTTCGCCAAACATAGTGAGGCCGATCCGAAATTGATGACAGCCAAGAATGTCAGCATGGCGAAAAATGGTGGGCGAGTTGAATTCATACCAATCATGCCCACGCGATTCTCACAAATTCAAAACTGTTTCGGGCGTTTCCGCGGCCAGCACCAGAATTTTGCCGTCTCCCATGCGGCCCGTGCGTGCGAGTTCCACCATCTTGCGGATCACTTCCTCAGCGCGCGAATTTTCGACCCACGCGGTGATTTCCACCTTGGGGAGAAACGCTTCGGAGTATTCGCTCTCGGTGTACTGGTCGAGATAGCTCTTCTGACGGCCCATGCCCTTCACTTCGCGGACATGGACGGCTTCCAATGGTGCCAATCGCAAACCTTCGAGAATTTTCTCAGCGAGAAACGGTTTGACGATGGCGATCACTTGGCGCATGGGAGAGCTTTCAGGCTAACTAAAAAAGTTCTCGCCGAAGAGATCCAACTCGGGGCCGGTTTCCACTTCCATGTCGCCTTGGACGGTCACTTGGCAGGAAAGTCGCATGGTGTCTTCGTTGCCGATGAAGGCCAGGGTGGGAATCGGATCAAGTCCGCCAGGGGTGACCGGGGTGGGAATTGGCACCCGGAATCGCCAGCGCTCCACTAATCCCATGGGGCTCGCGTTTTCCATGCCTTTGACGATTTTTACGCGGCAAGTGCCGCATTGGCCCCAGCCGTGGCAATTGATGATCTTGTTGATGGAGGCACCAAAACCGTTGAGCCCCTGGTGCGTGTTCACGCCCGCCATGATCGCTTCCTTGCGGAGATTGGCTCCAACGGGGACTTCGATTTCCTTCTTTTCTTTAATGAACTTGACGACCGGCATCGGGGACCACACCTTCGCAAACTGAGGAAACTCGCAGAGCGGCGCGGCTACCGTATTTGCCGGCCAGAGAGTAGGATACTTTACCGCGCCCGGGGGCTGCCGGAAAGTGGAAACAGGGCTTGTTTTCCCGCCTCACCTCGCATCACAGAACACTCCCAACAAGCGATTATGGCCAAAGATTATTCAAAATACCAACAGAAAGTCATCAAAAACTATTACGACAACCGCGATGCGATTTCGCTCCAGCGGCTCAGTGAATTGGTGACCGATCTTTACCTCGCCGAAGGCAAAGGCCGGCAAACCAAGTGGGGCCAAGTGGTAGCCACGCTAGAAAAACTCGGCATTGCCGCGGATCGGATCGAGCACTTGCGCAAGAAAGACGATCCCGCGCTCGTGGCAAAAGTTGTCGAAGAACTCATGGCCAAGGAATGAAGACCTTTCACGCAGAGGCAAGAGGAAGACTGTGTCGATGACGTCATTCTTAAAGAGCCTAGGCGACTGGGGAATCTGGTTTGGCCCTGAGATTCTTACACCACACTTTCTGCGACATTGATTGAATCGCCAACACGTTCACATCATGTCTAATCCTTCGTTGAAGTTTTACACAGGGGTCACGAGCGGCCTCGAACGGCGTTTGCTGGGTTACAAACAAAAAAAGATCAAAGGTTTTACAGGGACAATGTGATCATGCTCGTCCGATATGATTCTTTCGACGACATCAATTAGGCCATCAAATCTGAAAAGAAAATCGAAGCTGGGGATGATCGAAGGGATCACTTTGATTGCTAAATCAACTCGCTCTGACAGACCTTGCCGAGCTATGGTATCCAGCAGAACATTAACTCACCTTCGACCCAGATCCCTCGGGTCGCGGAGCTCCCCACGGGATGACAAGACCTCATGACCGCCACCAAGACAAAACCTAAAAAATCCGTTCTCCCCGCGCGCGAGAAAGTTAAACCCGCCGACACTTGGGATCTCGGGTCGCTCTACGCCCACGACGAGGCCTGGGAAAAAGACTTCCTCGCCTGGGAGAAGCAAATCAAACGCTACACCACGTTTCAGGGTAAGCTCGGCATCAGTGCCGACCAACTTGCCGATTGCCTCAAGTTCGACGTGAAATTCGACCGCCAGGCGGAACGCATCGGCACCTATGCCTTTCTCAAGACCACCGAGGACACGGCCAACAGCGCTTACCAACGGATGGTCGGTCGGTTTCAACATGCCTCCAGTGAAGCGGGTCAAGCCGCGAGCTTTATTCGTCCCGAGATCATGGCGATCCCGACGAAAAAGTTTGACGAGTTCCTAAAGGCCAAATCGCTCGCGCCCTATCGCTTGCTGCTGGAACGCATGGTTCGGTATCGGCCGCACACGCTCAGTAACGCCGAGGAAAAGCTGCTGGCCATGCAGAGCCAAATGTCCGACACGGCCAGTCACACCTTCCGTCAATTGACCGACGCCGATTTCAAGTTCGGCATGATTAAGAACGAAAAAGCCGAGTCGATTGAACTGTCGCACTCCTCGTTCTCGGCGCTCTTACATTCGCCGAAACGCAGCGTGCGTAGTAATGCTTTCCATCAGTATTACGAAGTCTATGCAAACCACGAAAACGCGCTGGCCGCCACATCGAGCGGCTCCGTGCAGCGGGACATTTATTACGCCAAAGCGCGTGGTTACAACAGTGCCATCGAGGCAGCGTTATTTCACGACGACGTGCCCCCCGCCGTGTACGACAACCTCATCGCTGCGGTTCGCGGCAAACTTCCGGCGCTTTATCGCTACTACGAACTACGCCGTCGCAAGATGCGGCTCAAGGAGATTCACCATTACGACACCTACGTGCCAATCTTGAGCGATCTCGATCAAAAGCGTACTTGGCAGCAAGCTGTCAATACGGTGATCGAATCGCTCGCGCCGCTGGGCAACGAATACACAAGTGTCCTGGAACGGGGCCTCACCACCGACCGTTGGTGCGACCGGTATCCCAATCGCGGCAAGCAGAGCGGCGCGTTCAGTTGTGGCACGTTCGACGCGGCCCCTTACATCATGATGAACTACCAGCCGACCGTGCTCGACCACGTCTTCACGCTCGCCCACGAGGCGGGGCACTCGATGCACAGCCACTATTCGGCCAAGAGCCAGCCGTTTCAGTATTACAACTATGTGATTTTCGTGGCCGAGGTGGCGAGCACATTCAACGAACAACTCTTGAGTCGGCATTTGATGGCCAACGCCGGCACAACCGAGGAACGTGCCTACCTCATCAACCGCGACATCGACGCGATACGCGGCACGATCATCCGCCAAACGATGTTCGCCGAGTTCGAGAAAATCATTCATGCCCTGGCTGAAGCGGGCGAACCGCTCACCATCGAGTGCTTCAAACAAGAGTACCTCAAACTGCTCGAAGCCTACTTCGGCCCCGACTTCGTGCTCGACCCGCAGTTGAAGCTAGAATGCCTGCGGATCCCCCATTTCTACCGAGCATTCTACGTCTACAAATACGCCACCGGCCTGTCGGCGGCAATCGCGCTGAGCGAGCGAGTGGTCACCGGCGGCAAAGTGGAACTCAACGACTATCTGTCGTTCCTCAAAGGAGGCTGCTCGAAGTTCCCGCTTGAACTCCTGCGCGACGCAGGAGTGGACATGCAACAACCCACGCCGGTGAAGACCGCGCTGGCACGATTTGAATCGCTGGTGGATGAGCTGGATATGCTGTTGTGATTTCCCCAGCCGCCGAGCAACGCTCGGCACGGCCCAGGAGCGGGAACAATTTCTCGCTTGGCGTGACGGCATATTCAGGTGATAATGACAGTAAGCCAGTAGGTCCGAGGTACAGTATGGTAGCGATGGGTAAAATCCAGGAGTTTGCCAATCAGATTGCGCGGCAATTTCATCCTCAACAGATTGTGTTGTTTGGTTCCCATGCCACGGGTTCTGCGAATGCCGATTCGGATGTGGATTTGCTGGTAGTAGTATCGCATGAAGGCAAAAACTGGCGTATGGCGACAAAAATTCGTGAAGCCGTCAAGGCAAGCTTTCCCCTCGATCTACTTGTGCGCCGACCTGACGAAATGAAACATCGTGTTGCCGCGGGTGACGTGCTGTTGAAATCTGTTCAAGAATCGGGAGAGGTTCTCTATGAAGCCCCTCACGAGTGAATGGATCAGGAAAGCTGAAGGGGATTTCGCTACTGCCGAGCGAGAGTATCTGGCCGAATCTCCAAATTACGATGCCGTGGCTTTTCACAGCCAACAGTGCGCGGAAAAATATCTCAAGGCTCGCCTCGTTGAAGTCGATATCCCCTTCCCGAAGACGCATGATTTGTCAGTTATCCTTGATCTGATTCTTGCCGTGGAGCCAACCTGGAGCGAACTACGGTCCAGCCTCAATGCCCTCACCTCCCTCGGCATCGAAGTCCGTTATCCAGGCATGTTCGCTGACAAGGAGGATGCCGACGAAGCCCTCAAGGTCGCCAGAAATGTTCGTCGAATAGTGCGAGTTGTGTTGGGGCAATGAGTTACTGCGTTCGCGCGGTTTGAATCGTTAGTGGATGTGCTGGACGAGTTGCTGTGAGACAATCATTCCATATCTCGAATTAGTCCTTCGACGAAATCGCTGTATTCATCCCGCATTGGCAGATCGAGTATCTGCTGAAGTCGGCGACGTGTAGCGTATACTGCTTCACCGGTTGTTGGGTTATGGGCCTGTTTCTCAAATTCTTCCCAAACCACGCCAACTCCCCGTTTCTGCCAGCTAGGAAGATCGTTGAAATTGATACCACGTTGGAACAATAATTCGTTCTTGGAAGCGACAGGCAATTTCAGTAAGGCTTCTGTAGCATCTTTGGCATTCTGGCCTTCTTTGCGTAGCATCCAGTAACAATGGGCATTCAATGCGTTGCGGTGAGCATCCTCGTTCCGCCATCGAAAGTAATCGACCACATAGCTTCGAGTAGGTAATTGGGAAACTCGGCAATCAAAGCAAGCGATTCCTCCAAGCAGTAAAGAAAGCTTTGCACTCGCTTCCCCAGCCAATATCGAGTTAATTTTGCGCAGCTTACGACCAAATGCCTTTTCGTTGTGCTCGAACAAGAGTGAGATTTCATCACTCTGCGTATATCCAAATACGACGTGAAATCCGCAATCCATGAGATGTTCTACCGTAGCTACCATCGCATCGCGGAAACGTACGTCAAACGGGGCCTCGAAATCGTGGGTCTCCTTCGTTAGACGAGTAAACCCTCGACCATCGAGGCGGGCCACGATAAATATACCGGGCAATACACAGAGATCATGCGTGGTCTCAAAGACGCGCATTTTTTCGTCAAGTTCATCAAATTTCATCAGACCATTCGCTTACAGTAAATGTGCTGTTGTCAGAAAAGGTAACGTAGTAGAGTTCGTCATATCCTTCGTTCCAGTCGGGCAATTGAAGTTTGCCATAAGTTCCTAATAGTCCGACCAGAGGCACAACTTGATCGGCTACACGCAAGTCGTTGCGTTTTTTGCAGTTCTCAAGCTTAGAAGCGAAATAGTAGCCGACGATGCGAAACCCGCTAGCTCTAGCAGTCTTGATATAGCTGGTTCGGTCTTCTTTCGTTGGGTTCGTGTTGTCAATGACGAATGGTTGTTTTGCCTCGATACACGCAGCCAGTAGTAACTGCTCGCGATGACGTGTGCGCAGCATATCCAGATTGATACGTACATGTGTGTTGAACAATCGCTCTTTACAGAATGTTGACTTACCAGAGGCCTGAATTCCGATGAGAATAACTGCTTCCATAAGTTAGTTCGCCAGTAAAGCTGCTGGATTTTTATCCTGGCAATATAACAGCCCAAGTATTTTCTTTGGTCTAGCTGAAATGTTACTCTATCAAAATCTACCCTCCGCGCCCGTAGGCGCGGAGGGTTCAGCTTACTTCTCCCTAAAAATACTCGTCACGATTGACGCCGTCAAAAGTGGCCCGATCTTAGGCAACAGCGCTTGAAGCGCAGGCCGCTGCGGGGCGAGCAATGTTCACTCCCCTCGGGCGTTGGCCATGAGTTGGCGAAATATCGGTTGCAACGATTTATGCAGCTTGCGTGCAAATGAACTGTTAAGATCGTGTACGGCGATCAACTCGACGACGTCCGCGAAATCTTTGTGCATTCGTCTGGCATTATTCTGGCCGCACGCAATTTTCGTCTCAATGAGCCGCGCGAGCGTCAACACGGGAAGCCCTTCAAGCTCCGTAACCGAATTAGCATCAGTCGGATCGGGGAGACATACTTCCGAGCCCAATCCTGCCCGTTCGCCAGATAGCAGGAATTGCAAAATGACTCCTGAGCCAGAGATAAACTGTTTATTCGGCACATCCCATTGCCAGCCAGCCGCAGTCATTGATTCGCGAACGGTATTGGCATCCTCGGCTCGAATCAAGAGATCAACATCAATCGTGTTGCGTTGATAGCCGTGCAGGCAAACGGCCACGCCGCCGAGAATCGCGTGTGGCAGATTTTTACTCGCCAACAACTCATGAGAAGCCACCGCCGCGTCCCATAGCGACTCGTTTCCCAGCATCGCATAAATCCTTTTGGAGGTAAGCATAAAACAACCCTGAGCAGCCCGCGGCACCGATATTTGTTATTGTAGCAGCGAATGTTTTGGTCTGAAATGACAGGCCCAACTCACGGCAGGTTCACTTACGACTGACTACTGACAACTGACCACCCACACTCCTGATTCGTCCAATTCGTGCCGATTCATGGTTACCCCCCCACACCTCTCTTGGACTTTCCCCACCCCCCGTGTTAATCTGCACTGTCAGGAACCAGGGGAATCGGGCAGGAACCAAGGGAATCGGGCGTAGCTCGATAGAATCAGCTCATGTGAGGCGTCGTGATGGAAGAAATCTTCCTGTTTTTCCTGGGGCTCGGTGCCTTGGCGGTTGTCTTTATCGCGCCGATTATCAATTTCTTTCGGCTCCGTTCGATTCAGGAGCATCAGCAGACCGGCTTTGATTCGCTCCGCTTAGAGTTGGGTCGCCTGCATAAGAAACTGACCGAGCTTGGCACCTCGGTCGCGCCTGTTGCACCGCCGACAACAGTTGCCGAACCGACTGTCGCTGAGAGGGCCGAACCAGTCACACCGTCTCCAACTCCCGCCACTCCACCAACAACATTAAAGCTCCCTCAACATTTCTTCGGCTCCACCCCGCCGGAAGTGGCCGCCGCGTCAGTCAGACCCAAGCCCTCAACCCCGCGCCCCACGTTCGAGCCACTGCCGCCGCGCGTGCCGAGCCGCTTTGAAGTGGCCGCCAAGGAAACGCTTCACAAGATCTGGAATTGGATCATCGTCGGCGAAGAGCACGTCCCCGCGGGTGTGTCGATGGAATTCGCCGTGGCCAGTCAATGGCTCCTGAGGATCGGCGTGCTCTTGGGAATAGTCCTCGTTGGGTACTTCCTCACTTACTCTATCAAGAACGGTTGGCTTGGTCCGCAAGCGCGTGTAGCCCTGTCAACCGTCACCGGTTTGATTTTGCTGATTGTCGGCACGCGTATCCTGGGTAAAAAATACCATGTCATGGGCCAAGGCTTGATGGGGGCTGGACTGGCGACGCTCTATTTCAGCGTCTTCGCCGCCGCGAATATGTATGATCTACTCCCCGCCGCGCCGGCCTTTGCCTTGATGGCCGCGATC
>JAWXAV010000094.1:0-20064 GCA_034439695.1 Bythopirellula sp.
GCGCTCGAACTGGGTGAATACACGGCCCTGTTAAGCCATAGCGGTTCACGCGGCGTAGGGGCTGCCGTGTGCGACACCTACAGCCGCATCGCCCAGCAACAATTGCCGCAGCGGTTCAAACACCTAGGCCGCCTCGCGTGGCTCGATCTCAACAGTTCCGCTGGGCAAGAATATTGGGCCGCCATGAATCTCATGGGCCAATATGCCGCAGCCAATCACGCTGTGATTCATCGCCTTGTGACCAAACTCCTCGGCGCGCATATCGTCGCCGGCGTTGAGAACCACCACAACTTCGCCTGGCTCGAATGGCATCACGGCAAGCAGGTCGTCGTGCATCGCAAGGGAGCCACGCCGGCGGGGCAGGGGGTGCTCGGCGTAATTCCCGGCTCGATGGCCGACCCGGCCTTTATTGTGCGAGGATTGGGACACCCGGCTAGTTTGAATTCCGCCTCCCACGGTGCCGGCCGCCGCATGTCGCGCAAGCAGGCACACAACACGTTCCGCTTCAATCACGTCCGCCAAGAACTCGCCGAGCGCGGCATCGAGATCATGTCGGCCGGCGCGGACGAAGTCCCCGGTGTCTACAAAAACATTCTCGAAGTGATGGCCGCCCAACAAGATTTGGTCGAAACGGTCGCCCGCTTCGACCCACGCCTGGTACGCATGTGCGGCGACGGGAGTCAGGCGGAGGATTGATCGGCTATTCGAATTGACTATGCATTCGCACGAGGATCCAAGATACTTTCGACACGGAAATCAACAATCCGATCGCTGGACGTGTTGCCGCTCACGGGAAATCACTGCAACGGCAAGCGAATCACGCGATTACTCAATTCGTCCTCGGTGGCACAGAGTATCAGCAACTCCAGGTCTTCGATCAATCGACCCATGCTCGCTCCCATTTGGTGGGCAAAAGCAATACCGGCAAACGGCTTTCCACTCGATTGCCAACTTGGAGCGAGTTTCAAAAAGTCCTCGTCTTGAGTAAAGAGCAGGCGGTCGAATCCTGTCGCGCGAATCAACAACTGCTCATCATCTGCTTCACGCGTGCCATCTTCCTGGCTCGTGAGCACGTCAATGCCACGCCGACGCAAACCTTCTGTAATCGCCCTGGGCACATGCACGTCCATGTACAGCCCGCGAAGCATCTCACGCGCCTCTTGAGGCCCGGCGTCGTAACAACTCGGCACGCGATAAGACAGGTTCGTGACCCTCGACGGTGGCGGCCGTGAGCTTCGTCACGAATTCGTCGAAGTGATCGTAGAAATAGGCCAGGGCTGAATAGACCTCCTCGGGTCGCAGGTCGGGATGCTGACTCAGCAATTCCTCAGCGGTCCACCCATGGTGGTAGTGTTCGCCGGCCAGATGCAGCACCTTGTAACGGCTATTGCCAATGTGAATCGATCCATCGTCGGCAATTGTCAGATGAGGATATTGAATCGCGGTGATCATGGTGGCACAGTTTTGGGATGTTTCACACGTAAAAACTCGGTGAACGCAGGCTTCCCCCAATTATACCACGTTGGACGGCTCTCGGCGTGGTCAATCGCCACGGACGGACAAACGCGGCAAGAAGCCCGAAGACCGTAAGCAGCAGCGACCCAGGCTCCGGCACGGCAACACTTGCCGCGGTGAGCGGGGCGGTTTCGCCGTAGTGGTCTTGCCAGATGACGAGGTCTTCGGGACCGACCGTGCCGCTGTCGTCGCCGTCGGCCATGGAGTCGCTGGTGCCGTAAGCGCGTTGCCACTTGAGAAAATCATTCCCGTCCACGTCGCCGTCGAAATCGTAGTCGCCGGGAAGCTGCGGCGCGATGGTGAACGCGCCGGCGTACTGTTCAAATGAGTTAAGTAGCTGAGTTTTTACATACCCTGGGCGAAATGCTGGGGATGTTGGTGTTTGGAAGGCCCTAAACACGTCTTCAAAACCGGTAGCGCGAGATGCACTGATACGATAGATGCCGCCGCCAGTAATAAAGTTGCTCTCGTTATCGTCAATTAACCCCATGACATATTGCTGGCCACCCTCGAGCACAAGATTGAAGCTCGAAAGGTCCACGGTGAGTAAGAAGGTTGTGAACTCGTTTGAAGGCCCGGTTATGCCAAAGGGCGCTACCGTGATGAAGCTTTCTGTTGAGCTATTGACGTCGATATCAATATGTCCCGGTACGTCAGAACCCCGAGGATTGAGATCAAACGAATCGGCCCCACCTTCGACGCCATCCGTCCAAATATGAAACTCCATCGGAAAGCCGTAGATATTGGCCAGATTGTTTTCCGGAGGAAATACTGGGCCGGGGCCTCGCGCGAAAATAACAAACCGCGCTTCCGTCAACTCACCATCAACGGGAGCTGTCACAACTAATCCAGGTGTATTCCAGCTCGCGCCATCGTGATTTGTAAGTCCCCCAGGCATTCCATCCGTCAACGTCGTGCCGCCACCGATACTGTCGCGGATGACGAGCGAGCTGGCCGAGGCGGCGCCAATAAGTAGCAGGCAAATTCCGCCCGCCAGGGCTGAACCGCAAAATCGCAGCGCGTTTCTTAACATCGTCGCGTTTCCTTGTTACGGCACACGGAGTGTGCCTGCTAATTTTTGCAGTATCCGGTCGGCTACGAGCGATTGCAAGTATTTTGAGCCGACGTTTTTCCAGATTGTAGGCCGGAACGAGTAATGCGAGTTCCGGCAACGCGGGGGTTGAACCGTCAGGATGCCGGAACTGGCGGAAATCCATGAGAATTATCTAGCCACAGATTGAACACGGAAGAAACACGGATTTGAGAACGATTGTGGGCTCAATACGCCATTCCTTTGAACTCGACTTGAATTCGTCCGTGTAATTCCGTGTCCGGTCCGCCGGACTGGCAGACCAGTCATCCGTGGCTAAATTTTGGGCTCTGGCTGTAACCCTAATTGGCGGCCTTTCACGGAGCTTTCACGCCCACGCGCTCTTCGAGCATCTTGAACCATTCGGCTTCCGTTGCGGGCAAACCCCGCACGACGCCGCCCTCGAAAATCAGCACCGGCAAGCCAATTTTGAGCGGTTCCAATTCTGCGGCACTTTCGCCCACGCGGCGGTTGGATTCGGTGGCAATCGACTTGTCGAGCAAAATCTCATCGCCCACCAACTCCATCGCTTTTTTCTTGGCTGCATACAGCGCGGGAGTCCGTTCACCCTCCAGCAGCCATTCGTGGTACTCCGCAAACTTTTCGGGCGCTAATTTCCACACCCCGTAAGCCAACCGCGCGTAGTCACAAGCATTCTGATGGCTCGCCTGATCGACCTTCACAAGCTGGTTGCACTTGCGGCTTAGAGGAACGTGGTAAATCACAAAACCGAGTTGATCGCCGTAGCGCTCCACCGCAGACTTAATGAACGGATGCAACTTACGGCAATGCGGACAGGTATAGTCCATCATTTCCACAAACCGGCGTGGGGCATAAGGGTTGCCGATCACCGGATTCCCCGCCGCGTCAATCTCGCGACCGAGATACTTAAAACGAAAAAAACGCGGGGCATCGCCGGAAGCCAGATCGACCGATTCGCCGCTAGTGGGCGGGTCGCCCCCAGCGACGATCTCAAATTTTTCGGGAGGGCTCTCCTCGTCAGGAACTGTCTCATCGGCGAAAAGCTCCTGGTCCGATTCGTCCGTGACGATCACAGGATCAGCGGCGGGTTCCGTCAGTTCATTCTCTGCACTGGCAGATTCCGCGGCAGGCGTTTCCTCGGTTGACGCCACAGGCGCTTCCACAACCTCGAGCGGCACAACTTCCAGAACTTCCATGCTGGCGGGCGCGAAAAAGACTTGTCCGCCGATCAAGGCCACCAATCCTAAGCTGGCTACGCCGGCGGCGATCAACGGCTGATAAACGTCGCTTTGCAGCGCACCACTTGTTGTGCCTTCACCGCCGCCAAAAAAGGCTTGCATGTGGTCGTAGTTTGGCTCGCTTGCTGCCCCTCGGATCAAATAAAAGGCTGCCGTGCAAATCAACAGCCCGCACGTATGCACGGCTAGGCAGTACAGGCAAAAATGTTGCACAACCAAAGCTTGCGTGCCGACGAACCACACCCCCGCCCCCGCGGCCAGCATGGCGAGCGAGAGCAAACCCGTCATCGCCCACCCACCAACAAGCACCGCCGGCCAAACTAGCGCAAGAATGCTGGCATAAGTCAGCGCACCAAACAGGCTCACGGGAATGCCCAACCACTTGGAACCCGCGCTACTGAGAACTTCGTCACAATCGACGGTCGACCCGCCCGTGCAACCGGCAACGGTTGACTGCTGCCAGGTGACCCAAGTTAAATACGATGAGACGCTCAGCGCAGCAAGTGCCAAGACCGTGATCGCCACGGCCAGCCATTTACGCGTTCCAGGGAGATGTGAAAGATCGATCAACGAAATTATTCCGTTCCGGTTAGAATCCAGACAATCAGTAATTCTAGCACAAATTAACGCATCCTAAACGGCGGCTTAGACAAACCATGGACGACGAAATTAGCTATACCTGTGGCAGTTGTGGCGAGGAAATCGTGATTCCGCTGGATTATTCGCAAGGCCGGTCGCAAGAGTACGTCGAGGATTGCCCCGTTTGTTGCTGCCCCAACGTGATTCACCTCGAAGTCGACGAAAGTGGACACACCGACGTTTGGAGCGAATTAGAATAAAGGTCTCTCTTATTCCCCCTCCCAGTACTCTGGGAGGGGCTAGGGGGAGGGCCTCTTAAACCATAACACGTGTGAACCACTCCCATGTCTCAACCACTCCAACCTCCCGTGGGCGAGAAAGTCCATCTCGCCGCTTACGACCCGCGCCATGTCGCCGCCGATTGGGATAAAGCCTCCGCGTCGGCGCAGATCAAGGACAATACCGCGATCTGTTCGGAACTCGCCTATCGGCTCTATGCCGAGAATCGCCGGGCTGTGCTGCTCATCTTGCAAGGCATGGACACCTCGGGCAAGGATGGCACGATTCGCACCGTGTTATCGGGAGTGAATCCGCAAAGCTTTCATATCACCTCTTTCAAGCAACCAAGTTCCGAGGAGCTCGATCACGATTTCCTGTGGCGCATTCATGGCGCGATTCCGGGGCGCGGCGAAATCGGCATCTTCAATCGCTCGCATTACGAAGACGTACTCGTCGTGCGCGTTCACAATCTCGTGCCCGAAAAAGAGTGGCAAAGCCGTTACGAGCGCATCAACGAATTTGAAGAGCTCCTGGTCGAGGGGGGCGTGACCATCGTGAAATGCTTCTTGCATATCAGCAAGGACGAACAGCGTGAACGCCTGCTGGCGCGACTCGAAAACCCCAACAAGCGCTGGAAATTTAATCGGGGCGATCTTGACGAGCGTAAACTGTGGGACGATTACCAACGCGCTTACGAGGATGCGCTCACCCACTGTAACACCGCTCATGCCCCCTGGCACATCATTCCCTCGGACCGCAAATGGTATCGCAATCTCGTGGTGAGCAAGGTCTTGCGCGAAACGCTGGAAAAACTCGACCCGCAATTTCCCGCGGCAGAACCAGGACTCGAAGGGATTGTTGTAGAGTAACGCCTTCCCGTCATTCCCGCGCAGGCGGGAACCTAGTTCTCTTTCTGTCATTCCCGCGCAGGCGGGAACCCAGGCTTGGAGTCTACTTTCTGGGTTCCAGCCTGCGCGGGAATGATCGTGCGGTCAGCGGGAATGACAGGGTTCTCTATTAATTCTGAGAAGTACCATTCCCGCCATCAGCGTTGAGATGCCGCCGCAGATACGACGCTCGCTCAATGTTGCGGTCGTTCGAGTCCAACTCACTGCCCGTAATCTTCTGCAAGTGCGCGGGCTGTGTGTGAATAAACAGCTTGTTGATCGTGGGAATCTGCAAATCACCAATGAGGCCCAGATTCACCCCCATCCGCACGCTGGAGAGCAGATGCATCGTTTCTTCGGAGCTGATCGTCTGCGCGGTCCGCAAAATGCCGAACGCCCGGCTCACACGATCATGGAGCGTCTCGTGGCTTTCGCGGATGAGAAAATCGCGGGCTTGTCGTTCGTACTCGATCAACACCGGCACGATATCCGCGACTTTGGTGATCAGTTCCTCTTCTGTCAGGCCGAGCGTAATCTGATTACTGATCTGATAGAAATCCCCCATCGCCTGCGAGCCTTCACCATACAACCCCCGCACGGCGAGATTGATTTTTTGCAGGCTCTTAAAGACTTTCTCGATTTGCCGAGTAATCACCAATCCCGGCAGATGGAGCATCACGCTCACACGAATCCCCGTGCCAACATTCGTGGGGCAGGCGGTGAGATAGCCCAAGCGTTCGCTGAACGCATAGGTCACGTGCTCTTCGATCAGATCATCAAGCTGGGTCATCTGCTCCCAAGCCGAATGCAGATTCAACCCGCTCTGCATGACCTGCAGCCGCAGGTGATCTTCCTCGTTGATCATCAAACTGAACTTCTCGGCGGGGTCGATCACCACGGCCCGCGCGCCATTGGCGTCGGCATGTTCGCGGCTAATGAGCTGCCGCTCCACCAGGAATTGACGGTCGAGGTGCTCAAGATTCCCCACGTTGATATAGAGTGTCGCCTCGCTGAGCCGCTGCGAAGATTTCAAATTCGCCACGCAACTTTGCAAGCTATGCTCAATCGCGGCGCGATCGGCCTCGGTCGCGCGCGACAGAAACGGAAAATCCGCCAGGTTTCGCGCCAGTCGAATGCGGCTGCTAATGACGATGTCCGACTCCGGGCCGGCACCCCGCAGCCATTCACCGCTCGAAGTCGTAAGATCGCTAAATTCCATATTTAATCAGCCATTCAATAGGCCGCTAGCAGTTTCGCCTGAACCGAACTATTACATTCTAAAGTATTTATGCAGATTTGTGAGGGGATAGCAAAAGTGAAATGGGTTTGTCTCAAATACGCTAGAATCTCACCCTTACTAGCCGCAGGCGGTAGCCAGCTCTTATGTCATTCCCGCGCAGGCGGGAACCTAGTTCTGCGACCTCCATTCTGGATTCCCGCCTGCGCGGGAATGACAATAAACGCCAACCCTCACTCACTACGCTTAGCCTTCGCTTCCGCGGCTTGGGCCCGCGATTGCGCCTCGGTCGCGCGAATTTCGTCCCGCAATTGCGAAGCCCGCTCGTAATTCTCCGCTCCAATCGCTTCCTTCATTTCCCGCCGCAAGCGGATTAACTGCGTTTGTTGATCGGCACCCTGCGGGCAGCGTTTGGGAACTTTGCCGATGT
Source organism: Bythopirellula sp. (assembly GCA_034439695.1). GTDB lineage: Bacteria > Planctomycetota > Planctomycetia > Pirellulales > Lacipirellulaceae > Bythopirellula. The sequence goes on from JAWXAV010000094.1 coordinate 7,238, forward strand.
GGTGCGTCTGGTCATGGATGTTGACAAGCAGCCCCTCCAGTTCTTCACCGAAGAACTCATAATCGTGCGGGCAGCCCAGCCGACCTTGCTTGCGGAATTCCAGAAAAGAGATCGAGCAAACCGGGCACCGGCGTTGATCGAGCCGCGCGAGTTGGTCGGCCGATTCCCCCACGGCCAAATGCTGGGCCAACAACCCGGCCATCGCCGGCATCACCTCCGCGGCGTCCTCATCATTGGGCGCCAGAAACTTCTGCGCGCACTCCTCGCAAAGGTGCAGTTCCTTCGGCTTACCGTCGATCAAGTCGGTAATATGAAAGGTCGCCTGCTTGTCGCATTTCTGGCATTTCAACATGGTATTCCTCGCTACTAATCTTATCCGCGTCTGTTCCACGAAGTGAAATCGAAGAAAACGAGAGAACACAGCTCTTGTTCTACAACATCCGTGTTTAATCCGTGATTCATCCGTGGCTAACTATCATAATCATTGTTGGATTTCGCCCCTCGGCAAGATCGAACCTTGGCGAATTAACGCGCCTCTTTAAATCGTCCACTTAAGTAGGGGGATTCTAGCCCGAGCAGGTCCGGTGTCAAGCTAACCACGGCGACACTTAACTGTTTGCCACGCCAAGAGATGCAAGTCCTACCGCCACTCTGGGAACGCTGTTGTGAGCGCCCTACGGTGGTGATAAGCTGGCACTGCCGAGCACGCTGCGATCAATCGCCAATTTCGGCCAGCCAGGAATGATCTTTTAGAAATACTGTCTCCCATGATTTACATGCCCGACTTCGACCGATTCACGCAACTGGCGTCTGGCACCGACTTTGTGCCCGTCTATCGGCAGTTGGTGAGCGACGTGGTGACCCCCGTGCAAGCCTTTCAGCGATTGGACAGCACTACCGCCGCCTGTTTGTTCGAGAGCGTCATCGGCGGGGAAAAAGTGGGCCGTTACAGCTTTTTGGCCAGTGACCCGTTTCTCTGGATCAAGGCCTATGGCAACCAAGTCACCGTGGCCACGCTCACCCGGCCCAGCGACAAGAACTCCGCCGCGAAACCAAGCTGGGCAACCCAATCCTTCGAGTCCGCCAACCCGTTCGACACGCTCCGCGATCATGTTCATCAAATGAACGTGGCCCACCTCCCCGAATTGCCCCCCTTCATCGGCGGAGCCGTCGGCTATGCTGGCTACGACACGGTTCGCTACGCCGAGAATCTCCCGAACGCGCCGCACGACGACCGCCAACTTCCCGATCTGTGGTTCGCGCTTTACGACCACATGGTCGTCTTCGACCACGTTCAGAAAACGGTGATTGTGCTCGCGCTGGCCGACGTGCGCGACAAGAAGCCGGCCACTCTGAAACAAGCCTACGAAACCGCCTGCCGCCGCGTGGATCTTTTGGTCGACCAACTCGCCACTCCCAACGACTCGCTGCGGATCGCCGATATTCGCATCGGTGGCGAGGTCGCGCTCCAGTTCGAGTCAAATCTCACCCAAACTGAATTTGAAGATTCGGTGCGCAAATGTGTCGAATACATCCGTGCGGGTGATATTTTTCAAGTCGTGATCAGCCAACGCTTGCAAACCAAGTTCGCGGCACCACCTTTTGAATTGTACCGCACCCTGCGAGTGGTGAATCCCAGCCCGTTCATGTTTTATCTCCGTACGCCGGAAGTCACGCTCGTCGGCAGCTCGCCCGAAATTCTGGTCCGCGTCGTGGATGGCCTTGTCACGGTCCGCCCCCTCGCCGGCACGCGCAAGCGTGGCCGCGATGAAGCGGAAGACAAACGGCTCGCCGAAGAATTACTCGCCGATCCCAAGGAGTGTGCCGAGCATGTGATGCTCGTCGACTTGGGCCGCAACGACGTGGGCCGAGTGGCCAAATATGGCTCGGTGGAAATTTCCGACGTGATGGTGATCGAGCGCTACAGCCATGTGATGCACATCACCTCGAACGTCACCGGCCAGTTACGCGACGATTGCGACGCCTTCGATGCCTTGGCTGCTTGTCTGCCAGCGGGCACCGTCTCGGGTGCCCCCAAGGTCCGCGCGATGGAAATCATCGACGAAATCGAACCAACTCGCCGCGGCCCGTATGCCGGAGCAGTCGGCTACATCGACTTCGCCGGCAACATGGACACCTGCATCGCGCTCCGCACCGTCGCCATCCATAACGACATCGCCTATCTCCAAGTCGGCGCGGGCATCGTCGCCGACAGCGTGCCCGAAACGGAGTTTCAAGAAACCATGAACAAAGCCCGCGGCATGCTCAAGGCGATTGAGGTGACGCAGGAGCGGCTGAAATAGTAGTCGGAGCAGCAAGAAACGTCATTCCGAAACGCCAGCTTTAATTTAACATGGCGCGACTTGAGGAATCTGGCTTCAACTCTCGAATGGCTTGGATGCGAATTCGTGCTGCAACCAGCTGGCTCAAGTGGTAAAATTTGTATCGAATGGATTAGAAAACGGTTCAACACAAATAGTTCCGAGGTTGCCTGAATGGGAAGTTTTGCCTTGGTGGACGCTTCTGATATCTCGTGAGGGATTAAATCGTTTAGCCCAGGGTTGCCGAAAAATGAGTTCCACGAATTTTATGGCTACCCTGGGTGAGCATTCAAGAATATTCCTCGGCCGAGCAACAAGCCATGTGTTCCGCACAAGCGCAGTCGAGGCCGAAAGGGGTGCGGAAAATTTCGTCCTTGTCAGCGCTCCGCTGGAACACAAAGTTGCCCCGCGGACGAGAGATGTTGGTTGACCTGACCCAGGGTAAGAAAACACTCGCCAAAGCTCCTGTTTTCTAACCCTGGGCTGAAATATCTAACCCCTGGGGGGTACCGGACACGCAAACATCCGACACTTTGTTCTGTTCAGGGGGTCTTAATAAGCTCTCTTAGCATTTCCCATTCGTCAGGCGATATCTTCATCTGTTGCCCAAGCCGCTCAATTCTCTCGTACAATTCAGGAAAAATAAGCACTTCATACTCGTACAGTTGGGTGCAGATTAATTCAAAGGCTAATCCCCACTCGCCGTGTCGTAAGAGATCCCTTGCGCCGCTGATGTTGTCGACAGGAAGTGAATCTGCTACTTCGTCAATTAGAGAGCGGATTTCTTTGATGAGCGTAAATCTATTTTTCATTGAATTGGAAATCCAGGGAAGTAACTAATGCAGAAATGCTCTGACTGAGCATTTGCGCCTCTTACGCTGAAGCAATCACAGATTCCCCACATTCGTCTCCGCGCGCAAGCTTGCAATCATCTCCCGCGTCGCCGCCGCCACCGCTTCTTGCCAACGGGCTTCGCCAAATGTGTCTTTGTACTCGGCGCGTTGATGGGCAAAGATAATCCCCCGCGAATTGTTGATCACCGCGCCCAAGCCGTTTTCGTCGAACGCGGGGACAACATCTTTCGCCGTGCCCCCTTGGCTGCCGTAGCCGGGGACCAAGAACCACGTGTGTGGCATCGCCGCGCGGAGCTCCGCGAGTTGTTCAGGATAGGTGGCACCTACCACCGCGCCGATGCTGCCGTAGCCACTCGCGCCACAGTTGGCAGAGGATTGTGCTTCAACATATCTGGCAACCGCGCGATACAACGGCTCACCGTCGCTGAGTTTGTCTTGCAACATGCCGCTGCCGGGGTTCGAGGTTTTCACCAACACGAACAAGCCCGCCCCGCGGTCGTGGGCCACGTTGATGAAAGGTTCCAAGCTGTCGGCACCAAGATAGGGGCTGATCGTGAGCGCATCGCAATGCCAGGCACTTTGTTCGCGCCCCAGGTAGCCACGCGCGTAAGCCTCGGCGGTCGAGCCGATGTCGTTACGCTTGCCATCCATGATGACGAGCAAACCTTGGGCCCGCGCGTAATCGACAACTTTCCCCAGCGCGAGTAAACCCGCCGGACCACATTCTTCAAAGAACGCCGCCTGTGGCTTAACGGCCGGCACCAACGGAGCCACCACGTCGATCACTTCACAACAGAATTGCTCGTAAGCACCGGCACGCGCGGCGAAATCCACCGCGCTGTTGCCGACAAGCTTTTCCGGCAATTGCTCCCAACGCGGATCAAGCCCCACGACGACGGGATTGCCACAACGCCGGACGGCCTCGGCCAACGTCTCGCCAAACAGTTTCACCACCTTGCACCTCAGCCAATATGACGGGACTCCTGTTTCCAATTAGTCGCATGATAGTGGCTTGGCGGGAGTTCTCTCAATGCCCTCAAATTACACGTTGCAATTGCACGGGCAATCTGAAATACTGGTGGTTTGGCAATCTTGCCCAGGTCTGGCCCCTTTGTGGTCACGACCTTTCTATAAGCAAAAAAGTTCGGGCCGTGGCGCAGTCTGGTAGCGCGTTTGACTGGGGGTCAAAAGGTCGCAAGTTCAAATCTTGTCGGCCCGACTTTTTTCAGAAACTCCAAGTTCAACTTTTGCAGTTTCATTTCCCGCGAAAGAGCGCGAAAGCAGGAGAATTGGTGACATTCCATAAGTAGCATGCCTTGTCTTGCTCTACTGAAATGCTGTCTCGTTCCCGTCGGACAGTGAACCTCTAGAACCGGTTTCAAAATCAAGAGAGAGAACCGGACGCTAGCGCGTGGCGGCTGATTCAATCAGCCGCCGGGTTCCCTCTGGGTGGCTAGCCCCCGGTTTTGAAACTGCCTCTACTCATTTTTCGCGATACTTAGCGTGTTTAGCGGGCAGTAAAAAAAGTGCAAAAGTCGAACTTACGGGGGGGTCCGGCAGCCGCCACCGCGTGGGCCGGTTGGTGCGGTTATACCGGTCATAGTGGCCAGTGGGTTTTTCCGCAGAATTTGCTGAGAATCGTTCGATGGAGGGATTGGACAGGATGTCGGATCGCAAATCATGGAGGCGGTACAATGCGAAAGTTTTTTGGATGGGCGTGCTTGAACGCAGCACTAATTGGCTCAATCGGGTTGTCTTATGCGGGCGAGTTCAACGTCGCGAATGACACCGTCGGCGACGTAAAGTACGCCAGCAGCCTCTTCGAGACCAGCCCAGCCAAGGCGATCCAGAACGACGGCAACCTGCAACTCGCCAGTTACAGCAGTCGCAGCAGCGGCTCCTCTCTGGGAAATTGGCTCGATAACACCGTGGTCTTCACGGGCGCCGACACCTACAAGTCGATCGGCGATCGTGTCACGAACATCGCCGGCGGCCCGGGCGCGCTTTCAAGCAGCTACGGCACCGTGACCGGCTTCAACACGGGCTTTGCTCTCGGTGATTCCGGTCTCCGCGGACAGGTCGGCGCGAGCTACGGCGTGTACGATTTCCGGGGCCGCCTAGCCATCGTTCCGGACTCGACCAACGTCGAAGAACAAGGGTTCTTCACCGCCGGCGTCTACAAGCGGGGCGACATGGCCAGCGACAACGATCCGCTGAGCTACGGCGTGGTGGTCGACGCCTTCGCGGCTGACAACTGGGGAATCAACGCCAACCAGATCGACGTGGGCCAGGCTCGCGGCATGGTGGGCTACGCGCTGAGCGAGAGGTTTGAAGTCGGCGGCTTCGGCACGGCCGACTTGTGGAACGATGATGCGGCCATCACCGTCGCCGGCGCGCCTGGCGTCCGCAGCGAGGTTCGCGCTGCGAACCAATTCAACAGCTACATTCGCGGCAACACTCCCTCAGGCGGTTCGTTGATGGCCTACGCAGGCGTCTTCGACCAATCGAACGTTCAGGCCTGGCAGTTCGGCGCAACGGGCGAAGCCCCGCTCAGCTCGTGGTTCTCTCTCTACGGCAACTGCAACTACGCAGTTCCTAGCGCGGGCGCGGGTGCCGGCGGCTCGGGGGAAGAGCAGTTCAACATCCAGTTCGGCTTAGCCTACTACTTCGGCGGCAAGGCGGTCAGCCGGAGCGTCACCGGCCAGAAGGGCCTCCCTTTGTTCGACGTGGCGAGCAACAGCTCGTTCCTGATCACCGACTAATAACTTCGCATCGGTTAGCTATCAGGCCAGAATCCACCGGATTCAGGTACACATCATGATGGGTTGCCGCGCCTTGCGGTAACCCATCCGTGCTTTTGTACTAGAAAACGGTTCTTCAGGAGTTATCTTAGTGAGGCCCTTACAGGGCCATGGAGCGGACCTGTCGGGTGGAGCCTTGAAAGTTGCTACCGACTAATCGGCATTTACGGTGCGGTGGTCGTCGCCGGCGCATCGCGGTTCACTTCGACGTCCGTCTTGCCAGTCTCTTTGTCGCGCTCGACTTCGATGTCCATGTTCGGTGTTTCAATGTCGACAACTTTTTCCTTCTCGGCACAGCCAACAATCGTGGCTGGCATAATGAGAACGATCGAGAAGCAGATCGACATCAGGACGCTGGATAGCCCTTCTAAGAATTCGCATTTCATCTGAGTAGTCTCCCGTTTGGTTGCAGATTTCATTATTCCGCAAAATTGTTACGGGTTGATGAAGCAAGCGAAAATTGTGCCAAGTTGTTTGCCACTGGAAAAAAGCTGGCTATCGTCACTCAAGACAATCGTCCTGGTGCCAGACCATTCACTTCGTACTTTCCGCGACCACAAGCTTTGTGTTTTCGGCGCGAACACCACGCAAACTTCCTGCGTAATGTGCTCACAGCGTGCAAGGAGGTGTTTGGCACACCATTCGCCATAGGTCGCGTCCAACTTTCCTCACACCTACTCGTCAAGGAGTGCTGTCATGTCCACGAAAAAACAATCGCTGACCCCGGAATCACCCGTGACCGCGCAATGCCGACAAATTCGCCGGAGCTGGACCGCTTCGGAAAGAAGGCTGCGCGAGATGCGGGCCAATGTCGCGCAGAGCCGCTTGGCGCTCTCAATTTTGTTCCGTGAATTCAATGGTTGTGCCAAATAACGACAGGGCATGATTGCAGGAACCCAAGACCGCCATGCTTTTCCTATTTTTTTGATTCCAGTCTCAAAATGTCTTTGATGCATACAAAGTGGTCGTTTCATAACCACGTTCTCGCGCCGCGACTTCCCTTGATTGCAATCCCAACGGCAAAAACCTGCTGATTGGGCGTGAAATCGCAATTCTAGGGCCTTCTTCATCGGCACGCGGATTGCCAACGGTTTATCATGAGATTTTGGTGGGCTGGGGCAATCATCTTCTTGCATATCGACTCTCAAGCCGGGCAAGAATTGTGAGCTATTGCGCACGTTTCGCTGTTGCATATAGCACGAACCGCCGCCGCTTAGACTCTCAAAACACAGAGGCTCTGACTGAGCGAGACCTTTGCTGACACAAGTGTTTGGCGAAATCAGCAATCTTGAAACTTGTATGATTTATTTTTTTTGTAAGGTGATTTCAGCGATGTCTAAGATACACCCCTTCGACCCGCTCCGTGAGATGCATCGGCCATGTATGAAATGACGTTTGATGTCTGGCCCGACCAGCTCCCTGAAGTTGGCCACGCGATTCATGCGCATGGACCAACAATCATGAAGGCCTGGGAAGACCTCATCGAACAGCATTTGCCCACCAGCAGCCGCACGATTCATCGCGTGGAACTGCGCGATCACCTGCCGCAATTCCTGGATAAGCTCTCGCAAGATCTGATTGCCGGCCGCGAAGGCCGTGACGCCGCCTCTCAACCCATGGCACGCAAACATGGCGTCGAGCGTTGGAACCAAGGCTGGGAACTCGAACTTGTCGTTCGCGATTACCAGTTGTTATTGCTGGCAATCATGACCGTGTTGCACGACCAGCTAGAGCGTGATCTCACCACGGTCGAAACTCAGAATTTGACCAAGCTTCTGCAGGAAGCCAGTGTCGTGGCGATTCGTACCTTCTTATCTTATCGACACGCCGAAGAAAAGAAGGGGGAGGGAGCTCCGATACTTAACGGTCTCTTGGAGAACTGCAACGACGCGGTGCTCGAGTTATCTCTCGACGGCATTATCGTTCGCTGGAATCAGGGTGCTGAAAAAATTTATGGCTATCGAGCGGATAATATCGTTGGCAGTCATATCGGCATCATCCTGCCGCCTGACCGACAACCCGAGTTTGATCGCTGCGTCACCATGTTGAAGAACGGGCGGGATGTTCCTCCGTTTGACTCCATGCGTCGCCGCGCGGATGGCACGGACATTTCCGTTTCGGTTTCTGTTTCACCAATTCGCGACAAAGACGGCGCCCTGCAAGGCCTCCTTTCGATTGGCCGCGACATTTCGGATCGCGTACGGGCTGCGGAAGCTTTACGCGATGCCTTGGAAGAAGCGGAACGGGCCAGCCGCGCGAAATCGGAATTTCTGGCGAACGTCAGCCATGAGCTCCGCACCCCGATGAGTGCGATCATCGGCATGACCGAATTAGCCCTCGATGAAGAACTCTCCCCCGAGCTTCGCGATTATCTGGAAACGACCCGCGAATCGGCCGATCAATTGCTGACTTTGGTCAACGACGTGCTGGATATTTCCAAGCTGGAATCAGGCAAATTCGTGCTTGATGAAGTCAGCTTCAGCTTGCGTGAACTCGTCGATGAAACAGTGCGGAGCATTAGCTCGCGGGCCTTTCGCAAGGGCTTGGAGATCGCTTGCCGCGTCGAGGCGAATGTGCCCGATGCGCTCCACGGTGATTCACTCCGTTTGCGACAAATTCTCACGAATCTGGTGGGCAACGCGATCAAGTTTACCGACGAAGGCGAAGTCGTCGTCGAAGTCAAACTCGACGCATCACCAGGCCGCAGTTGCGTGTTGCAGTTCTCCGTGGCCGATACGGGGATCGGCATCTCGGCAGAAAATCAAAAGCGGGTTTTTGCTCCTTTCACGCAAGCCGACTCCTCCTCCACGCGCCGCTTTGCGGGGACGGGCCTGGGACTTTCGATTGCCACTCACTTGATCAATTGTTTTCGTGGAGAATTCTGGTTGGAAAGCGAACTGGGTGTGGGCAGCACGTTTTATTTCACCACCCGCTTCGCTTTGGCCGACGAGGTCGTCGATGAGCGCAAGACCAAACAGTCCGTCGTGCAGCAACTTCGCAATCTTCCGGTCCTTGTGGCCGACGACAATGAAACGAGCCGCGAAATCCTCGCGAAACTGCTGGCCGATTGGCAGATGACACCCGTGGTCACCGGCGACGCGCAAACGGCACTCGAAAAAATCGACTCTTCACTTGCCATGGGAAAGCCGATTCCGCTGGCTGTGATCGACGCGATCATGCCCGAACGCGATGGTTTTCAACTTGTCAAAGAGATTAAGGCGAGAACTCATGCCGGGACAAAAACAATTTTGATGCTCTCCGCGGCTGATCGGCTCGCGTTCAAGGAGCGTTGTCAGGAACTGGACTTTGACGGAGTGCTGGAAAAGCCGATTTCGCAATCGAATCTGTTCGATGCGATAGCGACGGCCCTGGGAATCGCGACGGTCGATGCCGTTCGTCCCGCGGATTTCAAGACGACCCGCCCGCCAGAACGAATTCTCAACGTCTTGCTGGCCGAGGATACCCCCGCGAATCGCAAAGTCGTGGAACGCGTTTTATTCAAGCGTGGTCATAATGTGGCTTGCGCTGGCAATGGCCGCGAGGCCGTGGACCAATTCCGCCAGCACACGTATGACGTGATTCTGATGGATGTCCAAATGCCCAGCATGGACGGCTTGCAGGCGACCGAGGCGATTCGCGCTTGTGAAGATGAGCATAAAGCCACCAAGCGCGTGCCAATCATCGCAATGACGGCTCATGCGATGGTCGGAGACCGCCACCGTTGCCTGGCGGCGGGGATGGATGATTATATTTCCAAAACGATCAATATCCGTCGCCTGATCGAAATTGTGGAGAGTTACGGCCAAAAAGGCCCTCGCATGAATCCGCAGGGGGAAAAAACGATGAATGACGATCAATCCGGCACCATGCCGGCCTATCGCGCAGCCGACGCCAGCGATGTGATGGACCTGGAACGCTCACTGCGCCGCTTGGACGGCGATCACTCGCTCTTGGTCGATCTCATCGGTTTCTTCCTCGAAGACTATCCCGGCTTGCTGGCGAAGATGGGCGAAGCCGCGACCACGGATGACGCTCCCTCTCTGCAACGCGCCGCCCACAGCATGAAAGGCTTGGTGGCCAACTTCGATGCATACTTCGCCAAGGAGATCGCACAACAAATCGAAACCGCCGCCAAACAACGCGACATGCAAAACGCGGCCGGCCTCATCGAAGGCATGAAATCCGCCGCGACGGAATTGGCCCAGCACCTCGAGCGTTATCGCCAGAATCAAGCTTCTTAATCAGCTCTGGCGAGCGAGTAACGCGCCTGGTCGCAAAAAATATAGTTCATATCGAACTTGCTTTGTTTGCTAATTTCTGAATTGATTAAGTTTTCTGTAGCATCAGGATTTTTAGTGGGTAAGTCCCGTGACCTACGGTGTCTTGCCTAGGAAAATATCCCGTAGGGATTTCGTCATTTAGCCCAGGGTTAGAAAACAGGAGCTTTGGCGACTGTTTTCTTACCCTGGGTCATGCAACCAAACAATTCCTCGTCCGCAGGGTCAACTTCGGGTTCCGACGGAGCGCCGACAAGGACGAAATTTTCCGCACCCGTTTCGGCCTCGCTAGCGTTTGTGCGGAACACATGGCTTATTGCTCGGCCGAGGAATGTTCGTGAATGTCACCCAGGGTAGCCACAAAATTCGTGGAACTCATTTTGCGGCAACCCTGGGCTAATGGCTTTAATCCCTCACGGGATATCAGAGGCGTCCAACAAAGCAAGACTTCCCCGTCAAGCAACCTCGGAACCACATGTGGCCCACGAAAATTCCTGGAGAACCCTATTCAGCTTGGATTCTCAAAAACCCGCTCTAGCTATCGAGCGTGACAACCTGATCAATCAAAATGCCGTGGGCACGAATCTTGTTGCGCAAACTGCCGCGTGTGATGCCCAAAATTCTTGCCGCCTCGGATTGATTGCCGTTGGCATGTTGCAGAACCAGGCTCAGCAATTCCGTTTCCATTTGGCCTAATGTCTCCGAGTACAGATCCTTGGAGAGCGCGGCGAGTCGTTCTTGAATAAACTGGGCCAGTCCCGTCGTGGACTTGGTCGTGGAAATTTCCGCTGGTTTTACGCGGCCGTTTTGTAAGACGCTGGGCTTCAATTCCGCGGGGAGCGACGATTCGAGCAGCACTTCGCCCGAGCATTGCAACATCGCTTGACGCAGCACGCCTTGCAGCTCGCGAATATTGCCCGGCCAATTGTAGTCGAGCAATCTTTGCAACGCCGCGGGGGCAATGCCTCTGACTTGCTTGCCGAGTTGGCGATTCAAAAGGGCCAGAAAATGCTCCAGCAGCATCACCACATCCCCTTCGCGTTCACTCAAGGGGGGGAGCAGAATCGAATAGCCATTCAAGCGATAATACAGGTCGCTGCGAAATGTTCCTTCCTCGGCCATCTGTTCGAGGTCGCGATTCGTGGCCGAGATGATCCTTACGTCGGTTTGAATTGTTTCATTACCCCCGACGCGCTCGAACTTTTGTTCCTGCAACAGACGCAAGACTTTGCCTTGCACGAGCGGCGACATATCGCCCACTTCGTCCAGAAAAATTGTGCCCCCTGTCGATTGCTCAAATTTGCCGATGCGGCGACTGTGGGCCCCCGTGAACGAGCCTTTCTCGTGCCCAAACAATTCACTCTCGAGTAGGGTCTCGGAAAGTGCGGCACAGTTGACCGCGAGGAACGGGCCACTCGACCGCGAACTATATTGATAAATGGCTCGGGCCACCAACTCCTTACCGGTGCCGCTCTCGCCACGCACCAACACGGTGACATTCTGCGGCGCGACCCGGCCAATCGCCTTGAACACTTCTTCCATGGCCGAACAGCGACCAATAAACGCATCTCCCTTTTCATCGGGCTTGAGCATCCCCTGCATGCCCACCGGCACACTGGCAATCCGGCGCGATTCCAGTGCGTGACCGATTAACTCTTGAAGTCGCGCCATTTCGATGGGCTTGTTGACATAGTCAAAGGCACCAAGTTTCATCGCTTGAATCGCCGTGTCACTCGAACCCGAGCCCGTCACCACGATGACGGGCAAGCGACTGTCTTTTTCGCGAATCAAACCAAACGCTTCGAGACCCGACATGTCGGGCAGCATCACGTCGAGCAAAATCGCGTCGGGCTTGTGTTCGTCCATCTTGGCCAGGCCTTCTTCGGCCGAATAGGCGCTGAACATCTCAGCATCAAGCGTTTCAATGCTCTTTTTAATCATGTGATGAACCGAACGGTCATCATCGATCGTGAGTATGCTTCTCATGCTAGTTCCGTTGTTAAATACAGTGATTACCCCGGCAAAGCACATTTCAAAAAGAGCAGGCAGGGGACATTGATCAGGAGAACCGCAAAGTAGTAGGCACACTCCGTGTGCCGTAACCGCCTTGGTGAAATCACCGCGTTTTCTCGCGGCCGCCACGGCACACGGAGTGTGCCTGCTACATTCAGGCGGACTTTGCAATTCTCCTGGGTCATTGATGATTGATTGGGTTCAACTACAACCCTAAGCAACCTGCGTTCCAAACGACCAACAGCCGAAAAAGCTGGCTATTCAACCCACATTCAAGCTCTACAAAGCCTTTCCACCCACAATGGTGGTTTATAAACGACCAGGTTGTCCATTATAGCAGCAACCTGACATAGCCATGTAAGGCCCTGACTTGGTTGACTTTATGTCAAAAATGCGCAAAAAAAGAGCCGTCGGAATTGCCCCAGACGGCTCAAAATCTGATCGTGTTGGAATCAGTTACTACTTTACCAAGGCTTAAGCTTCCAACCCAGAATGAAACCGATCCCAAAACACCACAGCGCGGCGACTTCAGGCCGCTCGCGGGTATAGGCTTTCAAATAA
>JAWXAV010000095.1:0-9938 GCA_034439695.1 Bythopirellula sp.
CATTCGGTGCCTGGATCGGTTCCAGGCTCAGTCCATATGGGGAATGTCGGCTAACAAATGAGCGGCGGCCCTCGCAAGGTTTTCGTCCCCCCGCAACCGATGGACAAGAATTGGACCGCGCCACTAAGACACGCTCCCAGACACACTCGTAACAAAGACGGTTCAGGCGCAACGTGAAATCGTTGGCTTTTCGGCACTTGGGACCGCAACTCGTTTGGCCGGGACATTTTTGGACGACAATTTTTCAAAACTTATTGCATCAATCAAACGGCAAGTCGGCCATTCAATAAGTGCTTCTCACCGCCCGCCACGCCATACCAAACTGCGTCGTTGTCAACACAATTTTTTGTGCCAAAGCGCGCCGCAAGCGTAGACGACCGGAGTTCCCCCACACAAAAACGAAAACCGTGCGGCCAAAACTAACGGCTAAAATTGGCCACCCGTTTGTGATAGAATCAGCAACGCGCCAAACTATGTTTTGGCGCCGATTCCTTGATAGCGTTGTGAAACTAGGCAAGGATGACTGAAAAGAATTGTTTTTACGACGATTAAAACGAGTGATTTTTCAAAACAAACCACAACATCTAGTGGGTACGACAGAGCATGCCACCACATACTGTGGAAATTGCCTTTAGCTCGGATAGGCCCTCAGACAAATCGAGTGGCAATCATAAAATCACGGCCCAGGCTAAAATCACACTATGAGTGCCACTATTTTGGAGAAAATCGTCACCACCAAACACCGCGAAGTCGCTGCGGCACGGGAAAATATCCCTGAAGCCGAGCTTCGCGCCAAGATCTTCGACGCCCCGCCGGTGCGTGATTTTTTTGCCCCGCTGGTCCAATCCGGCCCGATCAAACTCATCGCCGAGGTCAAAAAAGCAAGCCCCTCGGCGGGAATCATCCGCGACGATTTTGATCCCGTCGCCATCGCCAAGATTTATGAAGCCCACGGTGCGAGTTGCCTCAGCGTGCTCACCGACGTGTCGTATTTTCAAGGAAGCCTGGATTACTTGAGCGCCGTGCGAGCCGCGGTAAGCATCCCCGTGTTGCGGAAAGATTTTATCGTTGACACTTATCAACTGCTCGAAGCTCGCGCTGCCGGAGCCGATGCCGTACTGTTGATTGCCGAGTGTTTGGACGATTGCAATCTCCGCAAATTACATAATGAGGCAATCGAACTGGGCATGACGCCACTGATTGAGCTTTACGAGCCGTCGAACCTGTCGCGCGTGCTCGAAACGGGTGCCGTGCTAATTGGCGTCAACAACCGCAATCTGCATACTTTTGAAGTCGATCTCGAGCACACACTGCGGCTGCGAAAAGAAATACCCAAGGATTGTGTGCTCGTGGGAGAAAGCGGCATCAAGACTCGTGCCGATGCCCTGCGACTTCAAGCGGCAGGCGTCGATGCCATCCTTGTGGGTGAGTCGCTGATGCGCGAAAAGAACATCGGTTCAGCGGTCGATGCACTCCTCGGCCGCTAAATCAAAGAATCTGGCTTTGATGGGCGCAAGAAAAAAGGGCGGCAATTGCCACCCTTTGTTCTTGTCTCCACCTGCCGATAAATCTATGATTGCCGAAGTCTGAAAAACTTCTAGCAACCAATTCGCTTACGCAAGCCAGTTAAGGCTATCAGAGCCAAACCTCCCAGCGACACCGTCGTCGGCTCGGGAATCGCCAGTTCACCCGTTATTGTCAACACACCGTTCACAGCGAGGCCGTCCTGATTGTTATTGATAAACATCGCGTCCGTCGCCACGTAGGCAAAACCAACGCTTTGCGAAAAGAACTTATTGCCGGGCGTGCTCTGTGACAGCACAGTTGCGGAACCAGTCATCACAAATATTTCTGAAAGCCCAGGAACGCCGAGTACGGTCCGCTGAACTGAGAGGGAATCAATTTCGAATCTCAGCGACGTTCCATCGCCAATGAAAATCGCAATTTGGTTAGTGCCCGTCGTCACGGGAACCGGAGTGAGCACGTTGGGAGCCAGACTCGCCAAGCCATCTTCGACCAAAAGGTCGAAAGAAATCACATCGGGTGGCAGCATCCAACTTCCGAAGGTGGTATCGCCACTTTTAAGAGTAGCAACGTCGGCACCGTCCGCGATGGCCGGATTCGTGCCCGCGACGCCGTTGAAAGCATCGCCACCATCATCAACGATATTAGTGGAAGTGCCTTTGAAACGCACATCCACGCCCGCCATGTTCAACGTCAACATGGCCGCGTCAGCGGACTGTGATAAGTGACAGAATAATGTTGTCACCAAAAACACTGCGGAGAGTCGTCTCATGCCGATGCACCGCGCAGAGAGGTTTGTGATGTCCATCATGTTTGAAAATCCTTCAGTAAATAGGGATAAAACTTGTATAACTTCGCTGCAAATCCATCGACCTCAGCCAGTCAACTTCAGTGCAACCTTTATTGGCACGGCGCTCGTCTTTCCTTTTGAATCACGCCGATTATGTTCAAGTAGCCTACTTGCTACTGTTCATCGCGCTGGATGTTGTTGTTCGGCGTGTCAACTTGATGACTTCACCGCACAACAACTTCCAGCAACCATTAGCGCAAGGTGCGCTTTTCACCACGCAGGCGGATGCCACCCACGACTGCGTTTTTTCTGCGCCCACGACTGAGCGTGCGGCGTTTGCTCGGCGGCCTGAGGCTGCCTGTTTTAGCTTCACGCCGCAAACGCGCCGGTCGCGCGATTGTGTTGTTCGTGTATTCCGACGCTGTTTCTTCTTGTTCGGTTAAAATTCTCTTAATCATCTCGGTGCTCACGATTGTGCTAGGGGAGTTAGTGACACGATTTCAGAGCCGTCAATCATTCGTTGTTGCAACACCACACGTCAGCGATAGGCGTCAAGTTCCACGCATACGAGCGATTCATTCGCCACGGCCTTGCGGGCATCTCCAAAAATCAATTCCAACCCGGCCAAACCGTTGTCGCCGGGCAAATAAGCCCAAGCGCCCAACTGCCGCGCCCAGACTTCCTCAGCGGGATTCCCGCCTAACCCACAGATCACTACCAAAGAACTTCCCAACTCCGTTGTGCGCTCCGCTGCCTCGCGCAACACGGAGTAACTCATGGATTTCGCTTCGGGCAAATCAACGAATGTTAGCGGTACTCGCAACAAGAACAGATTGTGCAGGAACTCCCGCACATCAACATTCACGGTTGCTTGCCAAGATTCATTGCGGGCAGCCGATCGCAACAATTCCGCGCGGCTTTCCGACCAAGTCAGTACCAAACAACGCAACAGATCGGGCAAAACCAAAACCCTCGAGGGAGTTTCAGTGATGCCTTCAGGCAACGTCAGTCTGGCGATAGGCGTTTGTGAGACAATTTCCACGGACTAAGATTCCAGGCATTTGTTCGAGTAACTCAAGTTGTTAGACATCACATGCTGCCCTCAATAATTCAGTTCATCACGACTGCAACTCGCAATGACAGCAAGCCGAGCAGTCGCTGACGCAAGGCGGTTTCCAAGAGAGCCCATCACCATAGACAGAGCGATCATGTCACAACCTCGAAATCCACCTTTTTTATTTTTCAACGCGGCAATTTATCGATTAGATAACTGCCGACTTTCACACACGCCGCAACGCACTCGTTCGTAGCGCGAGAGGCGTAAACCAAGCCGCGTTTACTACCAACTGATTTTCCGCTTGCGACGGCGATGAATACCGTTGATCGACGTGGGTGCTTTGCCCCGGCGACGCCCACGAATCGGAGTTTGCTGTCTGCCAGCCTTAATGGGTTCACTGCGACGAAAGCTGTCGGTGCTGTAGTCGGCTTCCAATGCTTCGTAAGATTGCATGTTGCTCATTCGCATTTCTCCTCAGGTTCGGCAGTACGAGTGGAATACGCTCTGCCAAATCACTCGTCACCACGGAGGTGACAACCTTCAGTGCGGCGCAGCTAACAACGAGTTAGCGCACCCCGGACCAACAGAAGTCAGCCCTTCCCCGCAGCGCGCACGCTGTGAGGCGGACAATCACTTAGCTACTGTCATGCCCAAGTCGGAATACGAAACGCAATGATGCTGCAAGTGCCCTTCAACTCAACACTTACAGAGATGAGACGGCAACAGAGAGCCGCTCGAGCGCATCACCAAATTAGGGAGAAAAAATCAGTCCGAATGTGAAAGGACTCTGCCTGCAAAGGCTTTTTCATCCGTTTCACCATTTTGTGAAACTGCCACTCTTTTGGTGAGCAAGCATAATCAGAAGAAAATGGCGTGTTTCGCGAGTTCACTATACGAAAAACACCAATAAAAAATGCCGCCCGAAGGCGGCATGTGTAAGAGTTCAAGGATTGGCTAATTCTCTTGCTGCTCGTCAAATTGAGCCAAGATGCGAGTCAGTGTATTGGGATGGACGCCCAGCAATTCCGCCGCGCGGCCCTTGTGGCCACAAGTCGTTCGTAAGGCTTGCTCCACGGCTACCTGACGGAGCCTCCCCAAGTTGGTGAAGGGAAGCTGCAGATTGCGATCGTTCTGCACTGGCACCCCCGGAATAATCGGCTCACACTGCAACACGTAGCTCTGTTCGATCACGAAACTCAATTGCCGCACGTTGCCAGGCCAGCGATATTCGCAAAACCTGCGCAATGTTTCGGGACTTGGCTCCCAGAGGGGCTGGGCGTAGCGAGCCGCAAATTTTCGTGAGAAAAAGCTCACAAAACTAGGAATATCTTCGGATCGATCGCGTAAAGCTGGCATCCGCAATTCGACCAAATTTAGCCGATAGTAAAGATCTTCGCGGAAGCGGCCATCTTCGACATCGCGCTCCAAATTGCGGTTCGTGGCAGCAATAATTTGCACGTCGATATTCAGGGGACGTGCCGCGCCAACCGGTGTGACTTCGCCTTCTTGCAAGACCCTCAACAGCTTGGGCTGCAGTTCCAAAGGCATGTCGCCCACTTCATCCAAGAACACCACGCCGCTCTGGCCAGCTCGAAACACGCCGAGACTTTCCCCCGCAGCGCCGGTGAATGCACCCTTCTCATGACCAAAGAGTTGGCTCTCCGCCAGTGTAGCGGTCAGTGCCGCGCAGTTAACGGGTACAAACGGCTTATTACGGCGCGGTCCCAGGCGATGCAGCAGTCGGGCCCATACTTCTTTGCCCGTGCCGGTTTCGCCAGTAATCAAGACGGTGCATTCCACTTGAGCCGCGCGCTCAGCGTGGTGGGCAAGACGATTGACCGAAGGGTCATGCCCAAGCAGAAGACTCGACGGTTCCTCAGGCGCTAAAGACGCCAAAGTCTCCAACGAGGACGAATACATAGTTGCCATTTCTCAGCTCCAAGCGGATGCGTTAAGCACCCGCTGCACAAAAGCCCCTTCGGATTTCCGCCGCTGTTCCTGCGAGGAAGTCCGATTTCGGTTATCTCACTGGCGACCCAGCCCATGAAAAGTGAAGTGAAAAAACTAAACGAGACGAAATGCTTATGGCCAATTACCCTGCCGCCTCGGTTCCTCATTATAAACGCAGTTTCCGATTGCTCAAAGAATTAGCTTTGAGGAAGTCCACCAATTTAGGGAAACCAGAGGGAATTTGCCAGCAATCCCGGAAAATGCACAAACCATTACGCAGCAACAGGTTATCGCAAAACCGTGACCATTTGTCAGAGCAGTGGCCGAAGGATATCCACCTAAACCGATGGAAAATCCGTAGAAAATCGTTCTTTCGGGAAAGGCGACACTGCCGGCCTAAGCCGCAAGTCGAGCCAAATTTGGCTCTTCAATCGCGACCACCGAGACATTCAAACGTTGGGCCGCGGTAGCAAATTCACTCTGATCTAAGAGAATCGTCTTACCTGCCTCAATGGCGAGAACACGGCCACCGGCGGCGGCAATTGATTCCAGAGTTTTGAGCCCCACCGTCGGCACATCGAAGCGCATGTCTTGCGAAGGCTTGGCGACTTTCACAATCGTCATGCCACCCGCCGTGCAAAGTTCACCCGCGCGGCGGATGCAAATGTCGGTCCCTTCAATCGCTTCCACCGCGATCACGGTTTGATCTTTGATACAAACACATTGACCGATATCGAGGCCTCCGATCGCTTTGGCGATCTGCCAGCCAAACTCCAGATCTTTCTGTTGTTTGCCGGTGAGGGGTTTGCCCGCGACGTGACCCGCTTGCACAAGTAGTTTCGGCGCAATGTCGCTGATGCTTTGGAACGCAATCCCTTCCACCGCAAACGCATTCACTAGCGCGCTAAGCAAAGTATCGTCCTTGCGGTCGGCGAACCCCAGCAGTTGTGGATAGAACGCCTTGATGCACTTCCAATCGGGGCGATGCTTGAGCCACCAGCCCGGTTGGTAGTACATGACTTTATGCAGTTTGCCCGTCATGATTGCTTGGCGAGCGCCCCAACGCTTGCAGAGTCGAATCGCTTTACCGATCCCACCGATGCCAATCCAATCAAACTGCTCGCAGTAGTCCGCGAGTTTGGGATCGGCATGATCGATGATGCCGATGCCCACAATGCGACGATTCTGTTTCTGCAAGGCCTCGGCGACCGCCTGGGGATAGGTGCCCCAACCCGCCATGAGCGCAATCGGTCGCTCGGCGTCGCTGAGAGTTTCAGGTTCTTTGTGTAAACGAAATCGCATGTTCTTTTAAGCGGCTTGCTCGTCGGTGTTGAGTTGACTTTCGATGCCCATTTGCTTTTGAATCTCAGCGAGTTGCTGTTGCAAACGACGGAAGTCTCGCCGCATTTCGGGCAGCTTCGCAATCGCCGCCATTTGCAGTTTTTGTCGACGAAGCGAGGTCGCGGGCTGTCCCAGCATGATCTCGCCATCATCGACGTTGTTCGATATCCCAGCCTTCGAGCAAAGCACGGCCCCTTGACCAATGTGGACGTGATCTCGCACTCCCACTTGTCCTGCCATCACCACGTAATCGCCTGTAGTCGTACTACCGGCGATGCCGACTTGTCCGCAAATCAAATTGTGTTTTCCGAGGCGGCAGTTGTGGGCGACCTGTACGAGATTGTCGATCTTCGATCCGTCGCCGATCGTGGTCGCTCCGTAAGTGCCACGATCCACGGTCGCGCAGGCACCGATTTCCACGTCGTCCCCGAGCACCACATAACCAAGCTGCGCGGAAATTTTGTGGGCTCCGTCCACCTGTTTGTAACCAAAACCATAGGCACCAATCACTGCCCCGGCATGAATAATCACACGTTCGCCGACTTGAGTGTCTTCGTACAACACTGCGTTCGGGAAAATCGTTGTGTCGCTTCCGATCACGCACCCCGCCATGATGCGTGCCCCGGCATGAATTGTTGCTCCTGCGCCGATCAACACGTCATCACCAATCGTCGCGCCGGGATGCACTTCGACGTCGGCGGCAAGTTGGGCGCTCGGACTGATCCAAGCCGCGGGGCTGATGCCCAATCGCTGGCGAGGTCGCCGAGGCTGAAAGTGGTTGACAATCTTGGCGAAGGCGTCGTGAACGTCTTCCACCAAAATCGTCGGTTTCTCTAATGTGGGGAAATTCTGAGGCACAATGGCTGCCGTCGCCGCTGACTTCTGCAACAGCAGCGCTCGGTCGGCATGATCCACCAGCGTGATTTCGCCCGACACCGCCACGTCCAAAATGGCCGCGCCGCCAATTACGATGGAATCAGCCAGGTGTGGTTCAGCACCGCATAAGCGGCCTCCGACGAATGTCGCCAGCTCGGCGAGCGTAGTCGGCATATTGGCATCCTTTCCCCTGAATTTGCTGGCTGCCGTCCTGTGCAGCCCTTCATGCCACCACCCCGCCAGCATGAGAAAAGCGTCGCCGCGGAGAGAAAGCGGATACTATCCCCAGCCCCCCGCGAACAGCAAGAGCAGATCACATGCTAGCAGCAGCTATTCCGTCTCGCCGTGAGCGGGGTCGGGACGACTCGGCTCGCCTTCGCCTCCTCGCACCAACTGTAATGCTTGCTCGAAATACTTTTGCAAACGTAGGAATTCTTGCAAGTCGCCGCCCCGGTCGGGATGCAGCGACTTGGCCCGTTCACGATAAGCCGCCAGCACCTCTTCCTCGGTGCAGGGCAGGTCCAAGTCAAGTGCTCGCAGGCAGGCAGGGCGTTGCAGGAGTGACCAATAGGGAAGCACCGGCATCACTCCCGAAACGACCACCAAGGCGCGTCGCAACGAACGCAAGTAGCGGCGAAAATCAACAACCATCGCCACATAGCCCAAGAGCGGAATGCCAAACATCACCGCCAACACACACACGGTGAGCGAAGCATCAATGCCGTCGGGCCATCCAGGGAGCGCGGTGGCTGAAAACAACATGTGTGGCGGCGCGACATTCATTCACACACTTTGCACCAGGTTTTGCAGTCTGTCTACGGACCCAACAAAGTCAAGTCCCGACCCAAACTTCCCGTCAGGTCGATCCACATCTAAACGCGCTAATCACGACAAGATTTTGGCTATCAGCTATCGGCCAGAAAAACGAGTTTGTGCATGTCGAAATGCTCGCTGCGTGGCGATGTCGCCGAAGTCAAATCGCAGCCGACGCGGCGGTTGCCAATCGTCGAACGCGCGATCGAGAAGAACTTCGGTGGCGGGAATGCTCGCGGAATCGCTAAGCCGTGAGCGGCTCCCTAATTCCGCATCCTTCAACCCGTCATTCCCGCGCAGGCGGGAACCCATCTCCGCAATCTCTTCTCTGGCTAAAAGCTGATAGCCGATAGCGGAAAGCCCCGTTCCATACGTTTCTTGCCAGACGGCCAGGTCGTTGCTGTCGACATCCTGATCGCCAGTGGCATCGCCTTGCGGCTTGGTGGCAGGCAACGTGCCGTAGCCGCGCTGCCAAGCGAGAAAGTCACGGCCATCGACGTCGCCATCGCCATCAAAGTCGCCGTCAAACAATCCCTGCGCCGGCTGCGATTCATAGGCCCCAATATCGATCCGCCCCCCGGCAATGCGAGTGAAGGGAGCACCACGCTGGCCGAATTCGGGCGTGCCGTTCACGCCGAGCATGAGCGTGGGATCGCCAGCATTGATCGCGGGACTGCCGGGAAGCAGGGCATGGGTGAGGGTTGGGCCGCCGTTGTCGGCGAGGGGGGCGAGGAGGGGATCGATTGGATTATCAGGAGTTCCAACCAGATTGCCATAAGCATCAATCGAATCTCGGGATGTTGCCACCAAAATTTCGATAGGATGCACGCCAAGCAAGGAAAATCTGACATTCAGCAGGATGCCGAATTGTGGCAAGTCTGAAGGAGCCACTCCAGCAAAATTGCCTGCAATAATCGAGTGTGAAATGACAGGTTGGCTAATATTGATAAGCCAGACTCCGCCTCCATTGGCAGTAGCCCCATTAGCTCGATTTTGTGTCACCGTGGTATGGTGCATCGTCAAGGTATCGAATGAAAAAATCCCCCCGCCGCGACTTTGTGAGCCATTCACTTGATTGCCGGAAATTGTTGTATTAGCCACCGTGGAACGTCCATTTGAGTAGAGGGCACCTCCCCGCGCTCCCGCGCCAATAACTCGATTTTCGCTAAAAACGCTGCTAGATATCGTCAGGTTTCCACGGACAAAAAGTCCTCCACCTTCAGCAGCTTCTCCCACGACTCGGTTGTTGTGAATGTGGCTCTTATCGATCATGACCTCGCCTCGAGCGCGAATACTGCCACCAGAGGTGTTTACTCCAATCACAGTATTATTGCTGACTTCACTGCCAAGAATACGTAGTGAGCTATTGAAACCATAAGTATCAATCGCACCACCGCCGGAGCCATTACCCAAGGTTTCATTTCCAGACAAAATGCTATCGCGTATTTCAATGGTGCCTTGCGCGCGCACGGCACCTCCCGCAGCACCATCGAGAATGTCCCCCGTGTAGTTGAAAAGCATGGCGGTTCCTCCGCCCAGAAGATACCTTCTGGGAAGAACCATTTTCCCTTTATTGGAGGAACCAAC
>JAWXAV010000096.1:0-46541 GCA_034439695.1 Bythopirellula sp.
CCACACACGAGGTGACTACCATTGTTGGTAAATTCCAAAGATGCGGCACCGGCTGGATAATAATTGAACATCTCGCGGACTATCTTGCCAGAATTCGTATCCCATATCCTCGCAAAAGAATCGCTGTACTCTCCTGTTCTTGCAATCAACTTACCCTCAGGTGAAAGTGCAAGGACTCCGGCACTATAATTTGCATAAGGGAGGGCAGGAATCGACTGAATCTGCTTCCAATCCCTACAGTCAAACACTTGGGTCTGTTTGTGATCGGCAATTGCATAATATCTTCCGTCGGCTGAGAGAGTTGCGTATTGCGCGTCCTCCCCCAATATTCGTTCAACTTGCATGCTTTCGGTAGCAATGATATGCACTTTGTTGGCTTTCCCGCCAATCACGGCAATCGATTTACCATCTGGTGCAAATCGAAAGCGAAGCGGCCAGTGACTCAAGTAGTCGTCGAATGAAAAATGTCTGAGTTCTTTGCCTGTCTCCAGGTCAATCAAGTGCAATCCCACAAAGCTTGCGTACATCGGCTTTCCTTGCTGGCGTTCGACCCAGCTCGCAACGGCAAGCAACTTCCCATTAGGAGAAAAGGCCACCGAGCGCAACCCTTCTGCGGATAGCCCCGTATAGCCGGTTCGTGCTTTGATGTCACCAAGATTGATCTCGCGGATCAGTGACTTGGTTTCAATATCCCACAGACGAATGCCAAAATCATTGTATTTCCCCGTAGTGGCCAATGTGGCACCATCCGAGGAAACAGCCACCCAAGAGTCATCTGACGGGATTTTCGATCGCTCTTTGCCCGTCTTTGCATCCCACACTTGAATGGCTGCAGGCTGACGACCATAAGCACTCGCCGTCACGATGAATTGAGCATGCGGATCTACTGCAACACTGTTGATCGGTTCGTCACAACGAAGCCGCGTCGTTCCTAATCGTGCAATGGCCCCCTGAGGAAGCGGGTCATCGAACAAAACTTTGGGAAGTGAGGCGGGGTCCGATGAGTCAGCACAAGAGGCAAACCAGAGCAGACTGACGCAGCAGGCAAACAAGGCGATTGAGCAGGTGTCTCGATAAGCTTGCATAATGAGCAAGCCTCCTCACTCAAAGAGGTCCAGCCCTTAAACCGCCCCCGCCACGAGCGTCACGTTCTGACCGCCGAAGCCGAAGCTGTTGGAGACCGTCACGTCGCATTTCGCTTCGCGGGCGACGTTGGGGATGTAATCGAGATCGCACTCGGGATCGGGAGTTTCGTAGTTGATCGTGGGCGGCAGCACATTATCCTGCATCGCCATCAAACAGATGATAAGCTCCGTCGCGCCGGCGGCGGCGATCAAATGGCCGGTCATGCTCTTGGTACTCGAAACCGGCACATTATCGGCGTGCGTGCCGAACACGTTGCGAATCGAGAGCGATTCCACGCGGTCGTTGACCGCCGTACTCGTGCCGTGGGCGTTGATGTAATGCACGTCCGTGGCATTCTTCCCGGCGTCGGACAAGGCCATCTTCAGGCAACTGATCGCCCCGCGACCTTCGGGATGGGTATCGGTAATGCGGAAGGCATCGGCGGTGGTGCCGTAACCCAGCAACTCCCCGTAAATCTGCGCGCCGCGCTGGCGGGCGTGTTCGTATTCTTCGAGCACGAGCATCGCCGCCCCTTCGCCGAGCACAAAGCCATCGCGGCCCTTGTCGAACGGACGGGAAGCACGCTCTGGCTCATCGTTGCGTTCGCTCAGGGCGGTGAGCAAATTAAAGCCCGTCACGCCGAAGGGGTGGATCATGCTGTGGGCCCCGCCGGAGAGCATCACGTCGGCCTCGCCGCGGCGGATGATTTCGGTCGCCTCGCCCACGGCTTGGCTACTCGCGGCACAGGCGGTCAGGCAGTTCACGTTGGGCCCCTGGGCATCGAACATTCCGGCCAAGTAACCGACCGGCATGTTCGGTTCCTGCTCAAGCTCGGCCTTGGGATCGAGAATTTTGAGTCCCGACTCGACGAACGCCTTCATGTCGAGCACGCCGCTCGCCACGGCGGCGGACATCATCTGGGAAAAATTGAAGAAGTCCTGGCTTCCTTCCCCGGCACCGAGATACACGCCGAACCGCGTGGGATCGACCGTGCCCAACACACCCGACTCGCCGACCGCTTGTTGGGCCGCCCCCGCCGCGAAGCAGGTGTGGCGGCTGCGGTCGGCCCATTCGGCGGCATCCAGGCCCGCGTCGGCCACGGACCAATTCTTCACTTCCGCGGAAATCTTGGTCGGAAAGTTGGTGGCGTCGAATATCGTTGTTCGACCCACGCCGCTTTTCCCGGCGAGTAGATTCTTCCACAACTCGGGAACCGTGGTCCCCGACGGGGTAACGCAACCAATACCTGTAATCACGACGCGACGACGCATGGTTCCCTACTCCAACTAAAAAATGCGCTGCAATTCACTCAGCGGTGGTCGGTAGCTCTACGAGCGGGTAGTCCGACTCAACCATCCGTGTGCCGTCGGCCTTCACCCCCACTTCAAACACGCCCACCAATTCGAGCCAATGCCGTAGATCCCTTGGGCGAAACATGGCGTTGGCCAATTCTTCGTGCGCCTCTCCCAGACGGGCAAAAAACAATTGCGCCTCGGCGTGCAAGCGGTCGCCCACATGAGCCGTGGCGGAAATCGCGGCCCCATCGCGGCGCAGGGTATCGACCTTCACGCGATAGGTGAGCGTCTCGCCGTTGCGGACAATCGAATGGAACTTCACGGTCGCCAATTTCGCGAGCACAACCAACTCCGCAAACCCATAATGTTCGCTCACCAACAGCCCGCCAGCTTGGGCGATCCCCTCGGTCACAAGCGAATTGGGCATGATCGGATAACCAACGAAATGGTCGTGCATGTGCGGTTCGGCCAACGAGACACCCTTCACGGCCACGGCGTGGGAGTCGCAGACGAATTCGGTGAAACGGTCGATCCAAAACCAACGCATGGGAGC
Source organism: Bythopirellula sp. (assembly GCA_034439695.1). Lineage (GTDB taxonomy): Bacteria > Planctomycetota > Planctomycetia > Pirellulales > Lacipirellulaceae > Bythopirellula. Next base: position 2,974 of record JAWXAV010000096.1, read on the forward strand.
ACCAAAGTTCTTATCTTGTTACGAGATCAAAGTCAGTTCGCAATGACCAATGTCGAATTACCTAATGACCAATGAAAGACAAATATCGATTTATGACTCAAGGTCTTCTATCACTCATCCGTAATTTGGTCATTCGGTCATTGGTCATTTCCCTGCTTACTTCTTTTCCAACTTGTAAGCGACGAAGTTGCACATATCCTGCACGGTAAGCTGCTGCGCAAGATTCTGCACCAGCGGATTCGCCTCGAATTTCGACAAATCGGCAAACGGCATCCGCTCTTTCAGTTTGGCAATGCCAGCCGGGCTCACCTTGCCGTCTTGCACGAAGTCGGTGCTTGTGAGAATGTCCTCGGGGAACAGCTCGCCGCGTTCGATTTTGATGTCAAACGCCTTTTCCAGGCGGAACACGATATCCAAAAAGTCAATCGACTCGGCATCGAGATCGCCTTGGAGCGTGGCCGTCGGCGTGACTTCGTCGTCGTCGACCCCGAGGGCATCGACCAGGGCTTCGCGCACTTTGTCAAAGATTTCTTCTTTGCTGGGCATGGTTTTACAAACCTCCGGTGAAAATGATGGATGTCGCCGAGTCGTGGCCAGCGATTGTCGGCCGCGAGTCGACTCTTGGTTCAAGTACGTTGGTTTAAGGACTGGCCAAGGGGGTTTCAATCCCCCGGGTCAGAAGCTTTTCGGTGCCTCGTTGATATTCAATCATCCGCGCGTCGATGTCTCCCTTGTGGGGATCGGTGTCGCTGATGTTCAAGCGTTCGAGCACCAGACGGCCACTGACCGAGACCCGGCCTTCGACGGTCCCCTCGAAACGGAAGTAGATGTAGCGGTCGTCTTTTTTCGTTTGCTCGACGCGGATGGTCAGCGTGTGACCGGGCGCGACGAAGTCCGCGTATTTCACCGCGCGGGCTTCGTGGAGCACGATAATGCTGTGTGCGTAGTTCTCGCTCAGCCGAATCAGCCACGCCCCCGCCTGAGTCGCCGCCTCCAGCATGAACACGCCGGGCAGCACCGGGAACTCGGGAAAGTGATCGGCCAGATACTCTTCGGAGAGCGAAACATTCTTTACTGCCGTCAATTGGGTATCGGCCTCGTACGAGAGAATCCGATCCAGTAGCCAAAATCGCATAGGCTGACGTCCCAAAAACGGTCCATTGCCGTGTATCGTTAAGAGTGAGTTGGCAAAATAGCGAATTGGCGATTATACCCGGCCAAAACGAGTGCGACAACGCCGTGGAAAGCCCTTTTCAGGGCCAGAATTCCGCATTTCGCGGCAATCGCAGCGGTTGGGCAAACCTTCCTACGTGGTGGGCAACCCGACGGGGCACCCTAATTCTTGCCCAGCAGGCTTTGAATCTGCGACCGCGCTTGATCCACGAGCGGCTGCAATTCGCGATTGTCTTCATAAGATTCGATCACGCTCTCCAAGACGCGCCGGGCCTGCATTAATTGCCCCGCAGCTTCCAGTTTTTTGGCCTCCTTGAGTCGCCCTTGCACGAACTCCGACTGACTCTCGCTCGTGCCCGGATCGCCCTTGAAATTTTCAATCCGCCGACGGGCCAAGCCGGCGTAAGCTCGATCAAACTCATCGTCGCTCTTTTCAAACAAGCCGTTGAGCGCTTCATATTTTTGCCAAGCCGTGAAACGGTCCCCCATTGTGTCGAGCTCCCAAGCTTCCGCGTACAATCGCTCGGCCTCGGTGTCGGGAAGATCGCCGTGTTGCTTATTCACCCGCGCTCGTGTCTCGGCCCGGTACATCAGGTACTTTTCTTGAAACTGTTGAACTTCATCAGCGAAGTCGGTCTCGGGATAGTTCTCTTGTAGCACGCCGATCAAATCCTCGGCCTTTCTCCAATCCACAACATCCTCGGATTCCATGAGCGGTTCGAGCTGTGCGATGAGCGCGGCTTCACTCGGCGGTTGGAGCGACCAGATTCCGCCCGCCACCAAGAGCAATAAACAGACGGCCAGAAACCACACCCGCTCGTAAAACGGACTTTTGTCGCGCTCGGTGGGCTGCATGTGCTTTTTCAAGCGCATGATGTCACTGCGCTCGGCGGCAACCTGGAACATCCCCTTGCGGCCTGACAGAACTTGCTGGGTGGCGCTCATACCCGAGGCCACTTTATCCTTGGCGGTGACGATCGCGCGATGCGCTTCGTCCGCCGAGGAGAGCCGCTCGGCCCGTTTCACAGCCAGCAGCTTGGCGGTGAGCAGGTCGAGCCACACGGGGCAATCGAGTTCCTGGGTCGACACGCGGGGGGCATCGCCGTTGCGACGCGCCTGTACCAACTCGGCGGGCGAATTGGCTTTCCACGGCAATTCCCCCGACAAACATTCGTAGAGAATCACGCCGACGCTAAATAAATCGGCGGGCGGCTGCGCGGCTGACTGCTTGCCACGAAATTCCTCGGGGGCGAGATAATTCGCCACCGACATCGGCACGCGCAAACCGAGCACCTCATCCTTGTCGGCCCACGCACAGTCAAAGCCACAAATCTTCACCCCGCCGCTTTGCGGGAGCATGATCCGCGCGGGGGTGAGCCGCTGATGCACGTAACCGAGCTGATGCGCATGCTTGAGTGCGAGACAAATACCATCGACAATTTCGGTGGCCAACTCCCAAGGCAACTTGCCCCGACGATCCAATAGATCGCGGAGCGATTCGCCGCTCACCAATTCCATCGCGATATAGGGTTGCCCCGCTTCAATCGCTCCCCCCATGCAGCGGACGATGTTGGGATGCACGAGCCGCTGCAGCCGTTTCACGTCAGAAGAAAACGCGTTCCCCGCCATGGGGCGGTTCACCAAGCCGAGCGGCAAGAGCTTGACGGCCATCGATAGCTTGCGTTCCAAATGCAATCCGCGCAGCACGTTGCCGACTCCCTCGTGGTCGAGGGATTCTTCCAAGGCAAAAGGGCCGATCCGCGATCGTTGCATCAGATTTCGCTTCGTTGGAACAGACGCCGCGAAAGAAATAAAGTGCAGACACCAACCATCTATTGTAACCGCGACGCAGAGCAGAGCAATTTCAAACGCCCCCACGCTTGTGAACTGCTCATAGCCGCGGCCGGTAGGCCACGGCTAGCAGGAAGCGACTATTCCTCCGCTGCTTCAGCCACCTGCTCAGGCGGTTCTGGCTTACCGTTGGTAATCAGCGCCGGATCGATGTTCGCCTCGACGTTGCGCAAAATCTGCCGGGTGGCGACGCGATCAAAGTAAAAATCATCGAGCCGAATACGGTCCGTGCCACCATTCTTTTTGTAGGCGACGAACGCGATGCCCTTGGATTGCCACTTTTTCTTATTAAGCTCGGTGATGTTGGCGTAAGTGGTTTCGCGGCCTGCCTTGTCGCGCAAGCTCGTGTCGTCGCATTCCACCCAGCGGCCGAGCATATAAACAAATCGAGAGAGAAACCCTAACCCAATCAACATTCCAGCGCCTGCGTAATAAAACTGTTCGTTGATATCGTATTCCTTGAACGGCTCGCCCGGATTACCCGTCGGCCAACCCTTCGGTGTAGCTTCTTCTTCGTTCCACTTTTTGAGGCGATCAAGCTCATCCAGATCGGCATGCTTTTCAGTGAATTCCTTGAATTTCTGCGCGCGAATGACTTGGTTGGGATATCCAATCATCCCATCATAAAGAAAGTACAAGCCCCCTGCGAAACAAAAGAGGCCCACCAGTCCAAGTCGCATCAGATAGTTGCGACTAATGTTGGCACGTAAGGTCATCGACAAAGCCTCCGAGGAAAAGTGTCCACTCGCCACAAATCGCGCGTCTTGCCCCATTGTAACGTGAAGACCCCGCGAAAGGAGCGCTCGGCAAGACTTGCCAACACCACGAGACCGACCAGTTGGTGGTGTTGTAACGAAGAGTGGGACTTTGAGCCGTAAATAGGCGGATGCACGACGGCTATTCAAGCAGTGCGGTCATGCCCCAGGCAAGCTCAAAATCGAGTTCAGGGGATGTACTTTGAGGAAAGTTCGATTTCGCGGTCGAAGGCGAGAACTCGTTTTCTAGGATCATCGAACTTCTAGCGAACACTCGATCAAGAGGCGATGCCTGGGCACCTTGATGGACGAGGTGATCTATCCAGTCGTTGTTGATGATGACTTCATCTGCTGTATTTTCCCCCTTCGCTAACAAAAAACCACTCAACGAAGGCATCTCAGCAAGCAAATCATCCGCTTGAACCGCAAATGTGGAGAACTCCATCATTTGGGTTATGGAACTCATGGCCAAGTCGAGCGCATCCAATTCTTGGGCGGGATCATCAAAATCATGGATCGTTAACTTGCCTGCGGAAACAACCACGAAATGATCTCCTAACTGCAGAGAGCGGAGTATCGGCGAATCATGCTTGATTAAGGCCAGCGATTCGAAGCCGGTTGTTGTGTCGATGCGGAGGACTTGTAATCCCTCGACCTGCTCGGAACCAGTGATCGGCAGCGCTATGACCTGCTCGTCGGCAAAATAACTAAAAGCGAGGTGATCGCCGTCGCCCAGGGTCCATTGATTGCCCGTCACGATGGTGCTTGTTTCGCGGTCCCCAGCAAACGAGTAACGGTGTGCAAGTTGGGGATCGTCGAGATCAGTGACATCGAAAATCGAAATTTGCATTTCACCGAACAATCCGTTCGATTCATCCGCGTTCCGACCGATGCCGATGAGATGATTGTCATCGATCAACTGGAGGTAATCGCTGAAACCCGGGATTTTGAGCTCGCCCTTCACCTCGGGAGCTGTCGGATCGCTGAGATCAATCGCAAAAAGCGGATCAACGCGTCGAAACGTCACCGCGTAGGCACGGTCTCCAGCAAATCGTACGGAATACAAATTTTCGCCCGGGGCAAGGCCCGTGACACTCCCCACGATATTCAGTTCGTCGCCCACCTGTTCAAGCACCGAGAGATTTTGCCCCGCTGATCCCCAACCGACCGTGGTGACCACGCGGAGGTAGCCATCGTGTTCGTCGGCGGCAAATTGGTTGAGCAACTGGCCCGCGACCGTCCCCTTGGCGGCAAGCTCAATGGAATGGTCGTCAGCGTCAAAATCGAATTTCCAGATGGTCGTCTCGTCCGTGTAATCCCAATCAGAGCTTTCTCGACCAAACAAATACAGACTTTCCTCGGTCGCATAGACCACGGCAGGGATTGCCGAGTAAAGAGTCGTCATATCGGCAGGCCCGGCTGTATTCCCCAGCGTGTCGAAAGTAACAAGGGTGGTGGCGCTGCTTCGTCGATGATCGCCAGGCTCCAAAATCTCGGCGTGAGACAACAATTCCTGCTCACTTTGGACTTCACCTGACGCGGAAAACGTCGTGTAAACGGGCAGTAGAGACTTGGTCAGTACTTGCTGCACGCGCGAGAGATACGTCTCGCGTGATTCGTATGTGTAAGTGTAACGATGAGTGGTTTCGTCGTATGTGGAATCAAAGTTGATGTGTGGCAAGTGATCGGCAAGATTAGGATTTTGCTGCTGTAAAACTAAGCGTAACTGGCCATCGACCATTCGCGACGAAACCATCCGGCCATCGAGTACCGTGCGCTGCACTTGAGCAGGTGTCTCGCGATCACTGATATCGAGTACCGTCACGGCAGTTTTATTGTCTTGGAAGTAGTTTCCATACGAAATGTCGATTGAGATAAAGCCGTTGAAAGGCACAAAGCTAGGAACTATGTTGCTGGGGCTTACCAGAGTGAGACGATTCCCGCTCAGATACATGCCTGTGGGACGTTCAGCGAGTTCGACTCTAGCGCTGACGTTCAGATTCTCTGCATCGCGGGCATCGACGATGATCAGTTCTTGGCCTGAAATCATGTAAATAAACTCGCCATCGGTTTCGATGAGATCGGCCTCGTCGACACCTTCAACCTGCACATTCGCCGTCGATCCGACGGAATCATTCTGTGTGAAAAAAACCATCTCACCATCGCGGAAAGGCAAGCGGTTAAACCAGCTATAGTCGTAGTATTGGAACTCGCGCGTGCTGCCGAACAAATCACCATAGCGAGTATTGATTTTGGCAAGCAACCAAGCGGGAAGTTGGTCCACGCTTTCAAACAATGGCTCACCAGGGGGCAAGGATTCTTCCAGCCAATCCAGATGTAAAATTGCGTCGTCGGCAATCGTTAATTGGGCAACTTGCTCGAATGGGGTTTCAATCACCGCCTCAATCGGCGCGGGATCGCCATTCATGACACACCGCTCTTCCAACCGCTCCAGATGGAGGGCGAAGCAGTGCGAGTTGGACTGTCGTGAAGATTTCATGAGAAAAGATTCCTGGCCGGTGAAAACCTGGCTGCCGAGCTGCCAGTACTCCAAAAGGCCGACCAGGCAGGCGTTTGTCACGCGCTTAATTTCTGGCAGGGAATCTGCCGCGCTCCAAGGTAACTCATGTGAGCCGCAAGCCGCGGGTTATTTGGAATACGGCATAAAATGCCAAGAACCCGACGCGAGCGAGTTGCAGCTCAGGCAACAGTCCGTCGCGGCGGTTGCAATTGGCTAGCATGGATCCGCGAACTGCGCCGCTGCCGCGCGATGATACCGCCACCAACGAGAACGGCCAATGTGGGCCAAGCGGCGTAGTGCTGGCCCCCTTCGTTGGACCGCAATGTAATCGCCACTTCCTCGGCCATGAATTCGTCGGTCCAGAATTCGGCAAACGCCGCATCGCGCGCGTTTGCGGCGGAAAGTTCGTCGGCCGTGGCGGTCGGTTTTTCTTGCTGGGCACTCTTCGTGGCGGGATCGTTGGCTGCTTTCTCAGCGGCGCGTAACGAGTCGTCTTTCACGGGGGGCGACGTCGGGACGGCATCGGCTTTGGGAAGGGGTGCCGTCGGTGGCACAGCGGGCGCGGAATCGTGCTTCACCTCGCCGTCACGAATTTCGGCGGCCGGCAAAATCGACTTCGCAACGCCTGCCGAGACTTCGCGGTTGAGGGGAACCAGCTCGCCTTGCGAAACCTGCGCCGCACCGTGCCCACGCGGTTGGGGTTTCGCCGACAACGACGCGACTTCAAAATACATGTCTCGACCGCGCGAAAACGAGGGTTCTTTTGCTTGAGAATCGAGCACGGACAACTGAGAGGCTTCTGTCGTGTTCTGGGACTGCACGACTTGCCGTTCAGCCCTTGTCGAGTTTTGCAACGTCCTCGGCAGGAAAATGTTGGTCAGTTCGATGGTGCCACCGAGTTTGCCCTGATTGTTGGGCTGGGGAATCGGGGCGATCTGGTCAGTGTCCGCGGCACTTAAATCGGCTTGGCCATGGCCGTTGAGCAAATTTAGAAAATATTCCTGGGCCCGGGGAGAGCTGGAGAAAATCACATCAACATTCGCATCTGAAAATGTCGCGCTGCCACTCGCCAAAATCGGGCCGTCGAAGACGATGAACCCACCTTGCTCCGCGTTGAGATAATCGATGTTTAGTGTGTAGTCTCCACCCATCGTCGCCGAGAGCGCGAGCCGATCTTCCATCCGCTCAAACCTTAAGGCGCGATGATTCAGCACACGACTTTTCAGCGGTTGTTTCATGGTTGCACCTCGGCGGCAATTTTGGTGGTGACTTCGTAGCGGGTTCGCAAGAGCTTGGGGATTTGCTGGGCATTCACAGCATAACCGGTCAACTCGGCCTGTTGCAACGTCGCGACGGCATCATCGAGCACTTGCTCGCGCGCGGGATCAGATTTCTCGCCGATGCTCTCGGCGATAGCGGCCAGCTCCAAGGCGACTTGCACAAGCTGTTCGCCGTTTTCACCCCACAATTCACGACGCTCCAGGGCAAGCTCGGCAGCCGCCGCGGGGTGATTCATGGTCCGCAGGGTACGCGCACAGTTGAAATAGTGCTTGCTGAGGAACTCGCGATATTGCGTTTGTTGCGGTGCCTGCTCGACGGCAATGCGTTGATGTTCGATAGCCTTCTGATAAGCCGTGAGGGCACTCTTGAAATCGCCCGCCAATTCGCTCGCCATGCCTCGGTTATTGAGCACCCCGGCGAGGGAACTGCGATAGCGAATATCTCGCGGGAAGTCGGCAACCAACTCCGCGAACAACTCTTCAGCGCGCTGGTAAGCGTTTTCTGCTTCCGAGTTGTTATCTTCACGCGCGAGAGCTTGGGCCAAGTTATTCCAGGTGATCGCCAAGTCGCTCCGGTATTGCAACACGCCGGGTGCTTGCCGTACGAGTTGCTCTTGCAGCTCCACCGCGCGGCGAAAAGCGGCAATCGCGTCAGCGTCTTGCGAGCGATGGCCCAAGATCGCCGCAAGGTTGTTGTAACTCAGAGCCAAATCGCCGCGAGCCGTGGCCGACTCATCGGTTGGCGAATCTGCCACGATCCGCGTGAGTAATTCAACAGCAGCGCGGCAGGAGTTTTCCGCCGCAGCCCAATCGTGTTCTTGCTCCATAAAGCTGCGATTATTGAAGGCCATGGCCAGCGCCTGCCGCGTCGCGCGGTCAGCAGGCTTGCCGGTGACGATTGTCTCCAAGAGAACAATCGCCCGACTGAGCGATTGGCGTGCGGCAGCGAGCTCGCCACTTTGGCGTTCCAACAGCCCACGGTTGGTGAACATCTCCGCCAACAACCGCTTGGCGGAAGCGAGTTCGGCATCAGCGGCTACCACCACAGATTGCAACTGAATCGCCCGGGTATATTGCTCGCGGGCCTCGGTGAGCTTCCCTTGCGCGGCGAATAATAACGCCAAGTTGTTGAGCGAGGTGGCCTGTTGCTGCTGGAACTCGCCAGGTTTGTCCGCACCGCTCGCAAGTTCACCGAACAACTCGGCCGCCGCTCGAAACGACTGCTCCGCCGCGCTGGAATCGCCCAGTTGGCTGGCAATCGTGCCCGCTTGCAACTGAGTTGTGGCCAAATCCTGTTTCAAGCTCGGGTCCGTGGCCGCCCGCTTGATGAACTCCTGATAGTAGGTAAGCGTGTCCGTGAGTACCGCGTGTCGGAGCGGTTCGCTACCCGGGAGTCGCGCCAATTGCTGCGCGAACTGCGTGCCAAAGCGGTCCACGACTTGACGCGCTTGCTGCCAGTTTTCCTCGGCCGTGGCGAGCGCCGCTTGCTTGCGATCATGTTCGCGCGAAAGCAGCAACGCCCCGATGGTCGAAACGGCCGTAAGAATCAACAAGAACAGGGCCGCCAACGAAGCGACCAGCCGGTGGCGGCGAACCCATTTCGCCGCGCGATCCGCCACGGTGGGTCGCCGGGCAAGCGTCGGCTTCCCATCGAGAAAACGGTTGAGATCGTCGGCCAATTGCTCGGCGGTCGCGTAGCGTTCGTCGCGCAACTTGGCCATCGCTTGCAGCACGATGGTTTCCAAATCGACGGGAATTGCCGGATCGATGGTTCGCGGCGGAATCGGCTCGTGGTTGGCAATCGCCTGCAAAACGGCTTGCCGATCTTCACCAGGGAAGGCTGGCCGCAGCGTCAACAGTTCGTAGAGCGAGGCTCCCAAGGAATAAATGTCGGTTCGCGGATCAACCAAGGCTTGCTTGCCGGTCGCCTGCTCGGGGCTCATGTAGCGCAAGGTTCCCAGCATGTCACCCGTGACGGTCACGCCCGGACTGTCTTGCACGCGGGCCAAACCGAAGTCGGTGATCCACAGTTTGTTGCGCTGATCGACCAACAGATTCGACGGCTTCACGTCGCGATGCACCACACCGCACTCGTGGGCATAGTGCAGTGCGTGCGCGGCTTGAATTCCCAAACCGGCGATCGCCCGGCAATACCGCGATTGCCCCGCCGCGTGTTCCGACGACAACTCCGTGTGTAACGTCGAGTCAACAGCTTGCGTTGAGATCGCGGCTTGTTCGGCAGCCGATGCGCCGCTTGCGGTTTCGCGGCGAAGTTCCCCCAGAATCTGATCCAGCGACCGGCCTTGAATCAACTGCATCGCATAGAAATGGACGCCCCGTTCTTGCCCCACCGCAAACACCGGCACGATATGTGGATGATGCAACTGCGCCGCCGCCTGGGCTTCGTTCTGGAAGCGGGCGATCTGCTTATGATCCCACATCGCCGCGAAGGGAAGCACCTTGAGCGCGACCTTGCGCTGTAGCGAAATCTGTGTCGCTTCGTAAACCACCCCCATGCCGCCACGCCCAATCTCGGGGCCAATTTCAAAATCACCCAAACGCTTCTCGGCGGGTCGCTGGAGTGGGGGGCGATCAACTTTGCCTGGAGTTGTATCGACTTCATTGGCCGCATTGAGACCGCGCGTGGCGCCGTGCAGCATGTCCACACTGGCCACGAAAGCGCGAATGTCAGCGGCCAAATGGGGAGTTTCGGCGATTAATGTTTCAATATCGAGCGGCGCATTCTCTTCCAGCGACAACAGATAACGATCCAGCACCTCGGCCAACTCGCGGTCGGTCGCGGAAGTCGTTGAGAACGATTTGGTGGATTCGCTAATCATCATACATAAATCCCCCTCCCGGTACTCCGGGAGGGGCTAGGGGAGGGTCTTCAAACTTCCATCTGCTCGCGCAGTTGCCTAATCGCACGCAGCCACAACATTCGCACCGCGCCGGTCGAACGCTCCATCCGGCGAGCCACCTCTTCAAAGGGGAGCGACTCGATGTGCCGCAGCACGATCACTTCTCGATAATCGGCCGGGAGTTCCGCCACCACGTTCGCCAGTTCGAGTTGTTGTTCGTGCTTCTGGAAATTCATGCTCGGCGACGTACCGGGATCGGGCAGAATCGCATCGAGCCGCGTGGTCGAGTGCTCCAACGACGTGGCCATCGCTTCGAGCGACACTTCGCGGTGAACGGTCCGCTTCTCGGCCAGCACATGCTGCTCCACGACCCGGTGCAAATTGTTGACCAAAATCCGCCGCAACCAGGCACAGAACTCGCCGCTCGAATGGCCCCGAAATTGGGCGAAATCGCGGTTGGCCTCAAGAAAGGTTTCCTGCACCACGTCCGAAGCGCTGATCCGCCGCTGGAGTTTCTTCTCCAACTGAGCCATCACCAGCAACTTCAGGTAGTTGCGGTACACGTGCAGCAGCCGGCCAAAGCACTCCCTCGAGCCCGCAAGTGCTTGCGACAACAAGAGATCGGGATTGATGGCGGAACTATTCGTCATGGCAGAGCAGTTGGGCAGGGGGGTAGGTCGGAAGCCTTTTCCTCGCTTGTAGGCAGGAATACTGAGCGGTTGTCACGCAAAATAATGAGAAATCGCCGAAAATGCGTCGTCCCGACTGGCCCTCAGTTGAGCATACCCTTGGGGAGCGGCGGGGGCAAATTGGCTGCTAGCGCGATCGACATGCCACGAACGCCACCAACATCAACACACCCAGCGTCACAGCCATTGGTTCGGGAACGGCCACGATCGCAGTCAGCGGCACGATCTCGCCGCTGCCGTACTCGCGTTGCCAAATCAAAAAGTCGCGCCCCGTGACCGCGCCATCGCCGTCGGCGTCGCCATTTTGATAGGTCGCGCCGCTCGCCATGCCGTAGCCTGCCTGCCACAGCGCGAGGTCGGCGGAATCGACATAGTTGTTGTGGTCAAAGTCGGCTTGGAGTGCCGGGCCATAGAGAAACTGAATACCGGCAATGTCGTCGGGATCGGGAATGCGATTGATGGGAGCCTTGTCGTCTCCGTCGGGGTCGTAATACGCGCATTGCGATCCATTGAAATTGACTTGATCGATATAACCGCACATCAGCCCCGCAGGCACGTCTGAGTGAGCCAGCGCCAGCGCGTGGCCCAGTTCGTGAGCCACGAGTCCTTCAAAATCGTTGCGGTAGAGACCGCCCCCCGGCGGGAACAGATCGTAGAGTTGGCCCTCAGCGCCCGGCGCGACATAGAACGAGATGTCGGACCTGCTGTTGAGGATCATGTCGCCATCGAGCGTCGTGCTTCCAGGGGGGTAGGCTGAGAAACCGACTCCCGCCGAGAAGCCGTCAATCTCAAACGCCCCGATGCGAATGTCGCCAAGGACTTGCCCCGGCGCTTTCGGCGCGGCGAACGGCGTGCCATCGTCGATCCCCACATATTCGAAATAGATGTTGGCAACCGAAGACCAATTGTCGAACGCCGACTGGATCATCGCCACCGCGGCGGCTTGCCCACCAACCTCATTGAACACCGACGTTAAATCCGAGGTGCCGTGAATATAGGAAGGAGCCGTTGCGTCCAAAGCCGTACCATTGGGCATGAGGCTCCAGGTGATTGTTCCGCCGGGCGAGCCAGGGGAAAAGATATCGCCCCACTTTTGATAGTATTCGTCGTCCTCACCCCAAGGGTAGGGTCCATACAGATTGTAAGCCCGGGCGGGAGCGGAAAGGTGTAGAATCAAAGGGCAAGCTAACAGGCACGCAAGCAGATAACGCATAAGGACGCTCCTTAACAAGCTCAGCCCGCGCGCCTTGAGGGCCAGCCACGGGTGCGAGAGTTTGTCTCAGCCGCATTATAGCCGGGGATTTCGGCGCTGTAAAAACCCGCCGCCAAAGGGCAAAAATCGAGGAACGTAGGAGATTCGGGTTGCTACTTGGCATTTAACAGCACTTCGAGATGCGTTGCCACGCACTCCGCGAGCACTGGTGGATTGTAGCCCCCTTCGAGCGCGCTCACCAAGCGGCCCTTCGCATGGGTGTTGGCGATATCGACCGCCGCCTGCGTGAGCCACTCGAAATCTTCCACCTCCAGTCCCAACGAGCCGACGGGATCGCTGTGGTGCGCATCAAAACCCGCGCTTACCAGCACCAACTCGGGTTTCAGCTTCGCGGCGAAATCTTCCAACTCGCGTAGCACCAGTTGTTGGTATTCCGTGCGCGACGTGCCGAAGATCACCGGCAAGTTGCGCGTGGTGCCCAACCCCTTGCCCGTGCCGGTCTCGCTGGCCGTGCCGGTGCCGGGATAGAACGGCCAGCGATGGACCGAGAAAAATCCGACACGCGGCTCATCGTAAAAAATCGCTTGCGTGCCGTTGCCGTGATGCACATCCCAGTCGATCACCAACACACGATGCAAGCCGTGGTCAAGCGCGGCCCGAGCGGCCACGGCGATGTTGTTGAACAAGCAAAAGCCCATCGCCGTGTCGCGCAGCGCGTGATGCCCCGGTGGTCGCACCAAGCAGAGCGCACGCGGATCAGCGCCAGCGAGAACTTGGCTCACGGCATCGCACACGGCCCCCGCCGCAAGTTTCGCCACGTCGACCGATTCGCGTCCGACCACCGTATCGGGATCAGCATACCCACCACCAGTGTCAGCCATCCGTTCCAAACCGCGAACCATGGATCGTTCATGAACCTCAGTAAGTTGCGCATCCTTAGCGGGCTCCCAATCTGGCCGAGTACAGCGTGCCGACAGGCCCCCCTCGTCGAGCCGCGCGAGAATGTGCTCAAGTCGCGCCGCACATTCGGGATGCTGGCCGGTGTGGTGTTCCAAGAATCGCGGGGAGGTGTAGAGCAGCGTCATGGAACGTATTCCTCGGGGAAAAGACGCCGTTAGCTTGACATGGCCCAGCGATTCTGGATAGCCTGACTGGGCATCCTGAAACAAGGTAACACCTTTTCCAATAACGGGTTGTGAACGCACGTCGGCTGCTGATGACACAGGCAGATTTTGCGGTGGGCAACTTCAACCTTAGAATAGATTAGTTCGTTTGTTCGGCCCGTCGGGCCGACGCTGCTTCGAGGCTGGAACATTTAAGGAACAGAGGCTATGTTCGCGTCGCGATATCTTGTCGTGGTCTGTCGTCGCTCCGCGGCATGCGCGGGTTTGGCGCTGCTGATCGGTTGTCTTTCCACGGTCGCTTATGCCCAGCGGTATAAGTCGATCCCAGTCGAGCTCAATGAACGCGAAGCCAATCGTTTGAAGGTCGTCTTCGCCACCGCGGTTCGCAACCCCGCCGGTTTCGGAGCGGCCGAGGCGGACGTGGAAAGCTATTTGAAGAAATCCTTTTTTCCAACGATGACTCTCTTCACCGACGACGCCTTGATGGAATTGGCTCCTTCGCGGGAGCGGCTGTTCAAGCAAATGATTCCACAGGCCGGCAATTCCGCATCGCAACAATATCTCATCGAAATGACCTTCAACGTCGCCCGCGTGTTGGCACGGGGAAATTTTCATCCGGCGGTGCGATATAATGCGGTGTTGATGCTCGGTGATCTCGATCAACAATTGGCGACCGCGACGGCGGCCGCGGTTCCTCTCGGCAAGGCCACTCAAGAATTGCTGGAGCTTGTCGAGCAAGAACAATTTAACAAGATTCCGGTCCCCGAGTCGGTCAAGCTCGGCGCGTTGATCGGCCTGGAACGCCATTCACGCCTCGGGATCGATCCGGGTCTCAAAGAGCGTACCACCACAGCCATGCTCAAAGTGGTGGCGAGCCCAACGCCCGCAGACGTGGAATCCGATGTCCACGATTGGGTGCGCCGCACAGCGGCTCAAGTCCTGGCGAATCAATCGGCGCAAGGTCCGACTAAGGCAGTGCAGGCCGCGATCACCGCGTTGATCGCAGACAACAAGGTCGGCCTCGACGACCGCTGCGGCACGGCAGCCGTGCTCAAGAAAATCACCTATCCCGCGGGGGCCGACATTGATGGTGGCGCGACGACCGACGCGCTCGCGCAACTCACGCTCGACGTCATTACGGAAGCCGCCGAGTTGGCCCGCGATTACCAAGACGAAGCATTGGAAGGTGCCGACTTATCGGCCGGTCCTGGCGGGGGCCGAGGTGGCTACGGGGGTGGTTATGGCGGAGGCGGAGAATATGGGGGCGGTCGCGGCGGATACGGTGGCGGGATGAGCGAGGAAGACATGGGGCCACAGTTCGAGCGGCGTCAGGTGTTTGCCCGACTCTACGACATCGCCATCGGCGGTAATTCCCTGAAGGCCGGTTTGGCGGACGAACCCAAAGCGCGGCTGGAGGCTCTGGCGAAAGAGTTCTATCCCGCCATGCAAACCATGGAAGATAAGGATGCCACCGACGTGGATGTCAGCAAGAAAGTGATCGAACTCGAAGCGGCGCTCAAGACCCTCATGCAAAGCTGGGGCAAACCGGTCGCCGCCGACAAGCCGGCGAAAAAGGCCGAGGCTTTCGCTGAGAACTGAGCCCGCATATTCAATTCTTAGCCGGAGAGCAACGCTCGCCGGGAACTCCCCCGGACCGCGTTGCGGTCCGGCTATTTCTTCACACGCACACGAACGAGTTCCGGCGTCTTTGTGTTCGCCAACGCCAGACATCCCGCGAGCAACGTCAGATAGAAAATATCGCCCGCGAGCATCGTGCGGTAGAACGGCACGGCGGCGGCGTAGCAATTCGCGAGGCCGGCCCAGGTGTGCTCGTACATGCTGGTAGCCGCCCAGTGCACGAAGTTGGTGACGACAAAAAAGGCCGTCGCGGGAACAAGGCCGCACAGCGCGCCATGGCCAACCAGTCGCCAGCCGGCGCTGCCGCGTGTCCAACGTCCCAACGCCAAGGGGACAATCATCATCATGTACACTGACATTTGCACGGCCAAGTTGTCGTGACCATCCAAGGCGAAGTTGGAAATCGTGAGAATTGCCACCGGCAGTAACGCGGCGGTCCACACCGAGCGGAAGTAATAGCCCCCCAACACCGTGACGGCCATCAACGGCGTGAAATTCCAATCCGGCTGCACCCACCGACCCACGACGCCAATCGCCAACAACAAGAAAAAGACGCAGAGGTCGCGGAGAGTGTCTCGACTGGTCATGGGTGATTTCCTAAAGGTTCTAAAACCGAGGGCTATCGCCCTGCGGCTGATGAATCAGCCGCCGGGTACCCTCTGGGTGGCTAGCGTCCGGTTCTCTCTGGTGTTTTTGAAACCGGCTGAAGTACGGCCTTATTCTACAGGCCATCTTCTTCCCCAGCAAACCACCAACGCACCAACTCGCCGGAGCCGACTTTTTGGAGGCAAAAGCTCATGCTTCCCGGAGTGCCAGCAACCTCATAGCGCCAATTTCGACCGCTGGCCCCCTCATTCTTGAGCCCTTCCAATTCCGTCAGAAATCCGCCCGCACCCTCTCCGACCTGCACATAGCTGATCCCCGGACGGAACTCGCGGGCGGCGTTCATCACGTCGCCAACGGTCATGTCGGCCCGCCAGGGCAAGCCGTCGAATTGCCGTTTCGCTCCGTTGCCAAAGTCAATTTCCAGCCGCACAACCTCGCCAGTTGGTTGAATGCTAGGTGTCCACTCGGTCTGGGCCGACTGACGAGCGACCCGCACGTTGTTAAGCGCCTTTTGATTCCACAGCATGAGACCAAACAGCAGCAGCCCAAGTAAAAGCGGCAATTTCCACGGTGATCCCGTAGGGCTACTTTCCTCTGCGTCTGGGCTGGCAGGCTTTGTTTCCATAGAATGACACGATACCTACTCCGTGGACTGCCGTCGACGGCTAGGAACCGTTCGCCTCACACCCTCAAAAGCTCTTGTCATGGCCGACTCGATACTCACGCTCGATTTCCCCCACGCCGACGTGGCGGTCATTACGATCAACGACCCGCACAAAAGCGTGAATATCCTGTCGCGTCAAACGCTGGCCGATTTCGCCAAGTTGCTCGATGAGGTGGCAGCGCGCAAAGGTTTGGCGGGGCTGGTGATCCAATCCGGCAAGCCGAGCAATTTCATCGCTGGGGCCGACTTGCGGGAGTTCATCGCCGACATCGACGAGCCCAAGGAAAAAGTGGTCGCCATCTCGCGGCATGGGCACGAATTGTTTGGTCGACTGTCAAAATTTCCCTTTGTGACCATCGTGGCCATCGGCGGACTCTGCATCGGCGGCGGGGCGGAGCTGGCCATCTGGTGCGATCGCCGCATCATGGCCCGCGAGACGGCGAGCTTTGGTTTCCCCGAAGTGAAGTTGGGACTCTTCCCCGGTTGGGGCGGCACGGCCCGCACGCCGCGCATCGTGGGACTCTCGAATGCGGTGGAGCTGGTGAACAGCGGCGAGAACATCGACGCCGCAGCAGCCGAGGCGATGGGACTCGCCGTGGCCGTCCCCACTGAAAAATTGCTCGACGCCGCGATTCAAATGGCACGCAGCGAACAGCAATCGCAGCGCTATCTCCAGAATCGCCAAGAGTGGTCGAAGGCGATCATGATCAGCGATACCGAGCTCGCGTTTCTCGGTGCCACGGCCAATGCCTACATCCAAGGTCAAACCAAGGGCCAGTACCCGGCCCCCGTGGCGGCGCTGGAAGTCATGCTCGGCGCGGCGGGGGTCGATCTCGAAACGGCGTGCCAAATGGAAGCGGAAGGATTTGCCGATTTGTTTGGCTCGCCCGTGAATCGAGCGCTCCTCAACGTATTTTTCCTGCAAGACGCCAACAAGAAGCAGACTGGCCCCGCTGGTGCCGAGCCACGCAAGATTTCCAAGGCGGGCGTGTTGGGTGCCGGCACAATGGGGCAGGGGATCGCCGCCGCGAATGTCAAACGCAAAATCCCCGTCGCGCTCACCGATCAATCCGACGCGGCGATCACTCGCGGGGTGCAAGCCATTATCACCGAAGTAAGTTACAACAAACAAACAAAAGCCCCCGACGCGCAAAAGGCCTTCGAGTTTCTCTCCTTCGTCACCGGCACGCAAAGTTACGCCGATCTCGAAGATGCCGACATAGTGATCGAGGCCGTCTTTGAAAATGCCGCGGTCAAGCGGGAACTTTTCGCCGAGATCGAACCCCAACTGAGCGAAGAAACCTTGCTCTGCTCGAACACGTCGACGATCCCCATCACCACGCTAGCCCATGGTTTGACTCACCCCGAGCGTTTTTGCGGCTTGCACTTTTTCAATCCCGTCCGGCGCATGCCGCTGGTGGAGGTGATTCGCGGCAAGCAAACTTCCGACGACACAATCGCCACGGCGGTGGCCTACGCCAAAGCGATTGGCAAATCGCCGATTGTGGTGAACGACGGGCCGGGGTTTCTGGTGAACCGCGTGCTGCTCCCTTACATGAACGAAGCGCTCTTGCTCTTGGAAGAGGGGGCCACGATCAAGGCGGTCGATAAAGCCGCGACCGGTTTCGGCATGCCGATGGGGCCGATCGAGCTTTACGACACCGTGGGTCTCGATGTCGCGCTGCACGCAGGGACGGTCATGCAACAAGCGTTTCCGGATCGCGTGGTGCCGTCCCAGATATTGCCAGCGATGGCCGCAGCGAAACGCTTGGGCCAGAAAAACGGCCAAGGCTTTTTTGATTATACCACCGACAACAAGGGCCGCTCGAAGCCGCAACCAAGTGCGGCTACGGAGCAAATCATTCAAAGTCACTTGCGCTCAAAATCCCCAGCCTCCAGCCCCCAATCCCCCGCCGAACTCACCGACCGACTGTTTTTACCAATGCTGCTCGAAGCAACGCGGCTCCTGGAAGAAAAAATCGTGGCCGACGTGCGCGACGTGGATCTCGCGCTCATTTACGGCATTGGCTTCCCACCGTTCAAAGGAGGCCTGTTCTTCTGGGCCGACACGCTCGGTGCCGAGGCAATAGTCGAAAAGCTCAAGAAATACGAATCGCTCGGCGAGCGGTATAAACCAACAAAGCTGTTGCTCGAACATGTGACAAACGGGAAGAAGTTTTACGAAGGGCAGGCATCATGAAATCTCCGGTGATCGTTGATTGCTGCCGCACCGCGATTGGCCGCTCGAGCGCCGAGAAGGGCGTGTATCGGCATGTGCGCTCGGACGATCTTGCCGCCGCCGTGGTGAAAGCCCTCATCGAACGTACCGGCATCGATCCCAACCTGATCGAAGATGTCGTGCTCGGCAACACCCAGCAACAAAAGGAACAAGGTTTTAACATCGCCCGCATCGTGGGGCTGATGGCCGGCCTGCCCTCCACGGCAGCGGGAGCCACGATCAACCGCCTCTGTGGCAGCAGTTTACAGGCCCTCAATCAAGCCGCTCACTCGATCATCGCGGGTGGCGAAGACGTGCAGATCGTCGGCGGGCTCGAACACATGCAGCACATTCCCATGGACGCGGGAGTCGATTTCAACCCCAAGCTGTTCCACGCCACGAGCAAGGGCGCGTTGCACATGGGATTCACGGCCGAGTTCCTCGCTCAGTCGCAAGGCATCAGCCGCGAATCGCAAGATCAGTTTGCCTTGGCCAGTCATCAGAAAGCAGCAGCCGCAACGGAGAAGCACGAATTCGCCGCCGAAATTATTCCCGTCTGGGGACACGACGAAGCGGGCAGCCCGCTCGAAGTCACCGTTGACCAATGCATCCGGCCCGACACAAGCCTCGCAGCCCTCGCGGCCTTGAAACCCGCCTTCATGCCCGGCATCGGCACGGTCACGGCGGGAAATAGTTCGCCGCTCAACGACGGCGCGGCGGCGCTCTTGATGATGAGCGAAGACAAGGCCAAGTCGCTCGGGCTCAAACCCCTGGTCCGCGTGCGCTCCACGGCCGTGGCCGGCGTTGATCCGGCCGTGATGGGCACCGGCCCCGTGCCGGCGACGCAAAAGGCTCTCGCACGCGTTGGACTCAAGCTTGCCGATCTTGATTTGGTCGAACTCAACGAAGCCTTCGCGTCGCAATCGCTGGCCTGCATGCACATGCTCGGCCTCGATGAAGCGAAAGTCAATGTTCGCGGCGGGGCCATCGCGATTGGTCATCCCCTCGGCGCGAGCGGCGCACGGATCAGCACAACCCTCATTCACAACATGATCGACAGCGATGCCACGCTGGGCCTTGCCACGATGTGCATCGGCATCGGCCAAGGCATCGCCACGATCTTCGAGCGCGTGTAATCCTATTTAGCCCCGCCGCTTGCGGCGGGTTCGCAATGATTAAGAAAGAGCGCGGTGCAAGCACCGCGGCTAAATACTTCAATGATCCGCGTAAACGCGGGTGCTTTCTTCTTTGGTGATCGGCTCGCGGATTTCGTCGGTCGTGATCTGCACCTTGATCCGATGATCGCCGTCACGCACGCCTTGAGCTTGAATCCGGAATGTCGTTTCCGCCTTCGGACCCAACTGCGGCAACGGCGCGAATACCACGCGGTCGCCTTGCACGGTATGCCGCGTGTCGCCGTGACCCGACAAGGCCCGCAAACCTGGTGGCATGATGGCCAGCACCTGCACATTGGCGGCGGCCTTGGAACCCTGATTCACCACGCGAATTTCATAAGACGTATCGCCCCCGACTTCAATGGGGTCGTCCATGTCGACCACTTCAAACATGAGCGCCGCGATCCCTTCGACGGTGACTTCCTTTTGCGTTTCGTCCGTGAGACCATCGCGCGCTTTGGTGCTGAACTGCAAAGTGTGCTGTCCCGGTTCGACCGGCAAAGCCACCAACTCCACCGTGCCGCGCTCATTGGCGGGAAGTTCCGCGAGGCTCCAAATCACGCTGTGGGCCGCGGCGTCGTATTCGCCCAGGTTATTCGCGCTGACGAATTGCAAACCCTTCGGCAAATGCGTCACCAGTTGGACTTCCTTCGCCGGTGCCGTGCCAGGATTGTCGATGGTCACCTGATAAGTCGCGGGACGCTCCAGGAACCGGCGTTCGGGGCCTGCCACGGTCACTTGCAAATCGGGCGCGATCACCTCGAATTCGCAACTCGCATCGACGTGCAAACCGGCATCCGCTTTCGCGGTCATGGTGTTTGTCACGCGGCCCGCTTGTTCGGCGGTGAGCACCAACTCCGTGCGCCGCGTTTCACCGGGGGCCAACGTGCCGATTTCAAACTCCAGCGCGGGGCCCGCTTCGTGACTTACCCCGGCCGGAACGGTTTCCATAATCATGACTCCGGTAGCCTCGCCGCTGCCGGGATTCGAGATTTCGATCTGCACCAGATGCTGCTGACCCGCGTGAACTTGCGGTTGCGACGAAAGCCGCAGGGCAAGCTCCGGTTTCGTGCAGCGCGACTTCGCCGAGGCTTGGGCGGCCATCGTCACCGTGGCGACGCTGCCGAGTTCCCCTTCCTCGGTCGGAATCAGTTCCAACTCGACAGTGCGTTCTTCGCCAACCGACAACGTGCCAAGATCCCAAACCACTTTGCCCCCCGAAACAGCAGCGCGGGGAGCCGTGCCGACCAGTTCGGTGCCGAGCGGAATCTCGTCATGAATTTGCACGTTCTGCGCGGTGCGTTGACCAGTGTTCTGCACGCGAATGCCAAAGGTGCAGCGTTTGCCGACTTGGATTTCCGGGGGAGCGAGTTTCAAAATGGTGAGCGAGGGTGTTTGTGATCCTTCGAGCAATTGCTCACCGGGGCGGCCCGAACCTGGTTGCGATCCCAAACCGGGAGTCGGTGTAATCCCCGTGTCCGTGCGATCGAGGCTCGCCAGTTGCGGTTCCGCGGGGGTGGGAATCTGAGTTTCTTCAATCGGGAAAGCAGGCGTCGGCTGACGCGCTGCGAGGGCGGCATCGGCGGCCCCTAAATCCATTGCGGGGGGCAAACTCGGCGTTGTGACGGGTGCCGAATAACGGCTATTGCCTGCCGTACTCGGGGCTGCCGGCGTTGCTGTTGGAGCAGCGGCAAACGGATTGTTCGCGGTAACGGGAGGAGATTTCTCCAATGGCTTAGCATTCTGCAAAGCGGCCGCAAGCGGATCGGCAGGGGTGGGTGTGGCAGCTTGTGGTGTGGCAACCTCGGCAAACGCCGTGCGGGCATCAATCGTGGGCGTGGCTTCCACTTCGGCAGCGGCGAGTTGAACCGCGCTACCGCTCGAACGTAACACATTCCCATCCGGCCCTTGGCCGCGCGTCACATCTTTCCGGGGAAGTTTGGCTTCCTCTTCCACCAATGGTGGCAGTGCCGCCGTGGGCGTGTAACTGCCGTAGCGATCACCGACTACGGGTGTTATTGTCGTGACCTGCTCTTTTTCGTTTTTCTCGGCGGCGAACAGGTTCTTGAGTTCCTCTTTCGCGGAATGGGCACTGAGCGGATTCGCCGCATCGGTTTCCGCCTCGGCCGTGCCATTCATGCACCAATAAGCGCCGCCGCCACTGACACCAAGGACAGCGACCGCCATGCCAGCGGGCCACAACAGGCGACGGACCAATGAACGAGGAGCAGCGGACAGATTCGTTTCCATGGGAAAACCTTGAAAAATGCCAAACGTGTACCAGAAAGGGCGCGCAGCGGCGCGACTCGCGCGGCGAGGTGTAGCAAATGGCGTCACGCGGGCAAAGAGCATTCCCGCGCGGGTGCTAGCAAAGGCAACCCCAGCCGGACCGCAACGTCGGCCCGGGAAGAGCCCGGAGGACGTTGTCCTCCGGCTAAGGAATACTCCCAACACTACTGGCAGTAAGACAGCGCCAACAGCGCGTAACCGGTCACAAGATTGGGATCATTTTCCAACCAGCGGGGTTGCGAATTCACCCAACTGCCGTCGGGTTGCTGGCGCTTGGCGAGTTCATCGACAAGCTCCGTTTTCCAACTGTGCGACTTACCAGCGTCGTCAACAAGTTCCGGCTTGCCGACCGCGGCGAGCGATTTGGCAAACGTATGGAAGTAATAATACAACCCGCTGTCGGCCATACCGGGGTTTTCGCTCAGCGTGTAATGCTTCGTGATCCATTCCAGCGCCGCCTTCACGCGCTCATCGTCGGCTTTCACGCCGGCGTAGATCATGCTCTTGAGACCCGCGTAGGTCATCGAGCCATAGCTGCGCAAGCCGCCGTCCGGCTCGGCACCAGCTTGGCTCGAACCCCCGGCGGCAATGGTGTAATAGAAGCCGCCGTCGGGATTTTTGTCCGCGAAATCGGTGTCATTATGTTCGGTTTTCAGATTCTGGCAACGCGACACAAACACAAGCGCTTTTTGTATCGCGGGGTCATCCTCGCCGGCCCCCAATTCCTTGAGCGTATCGATCAAGAACGACGTGTTAGACAAGTCCGGCCGCGAGTGCGAACCGTAACCCGCGCCGCCGTAACTCGTGCTCGACTCGTCGTGGCCTTCGCCCGCATCCCATTGCACTTCCTTGATGTACTTCTCGGCGTTCTTAATCAGATCGTCGTATTTGCCGTCTTTGTTGGCCTCATGAAAAGCGACCACGGCCAAACACGTTTCATAATTACGGTGCGTACTGCCCGGTTTGTAGATGCCGCCATCTTCTTGCACGAATTGCGACAGATATTCGAGCGCTTCGGCGACCACGGGATCATCGGCGGTTTTGCCATTTTTCAAGAGCGCGGTGGTCACCAGCGAAGTCACGCCCGTTCCCGTTGCGCTGCTGAAGGAACCGTCTTCGGCTTGAGCTTTTGTGAGGAAAGCCGTTCCTTTGTCGACGAGCTCCTGGGCATCCGCCGCGAAGACGCTAGCGTGGGAGAACATGAGAATACAGAGGGAAAACAAACCGATGAGTCTGGATCGCATGAGAGATTCCTTGCTGGCAAATGTGTCGGAAGCACTGCCTCAATCCTACCGCGCAAGCTGCCACGAGAAAAATCCCCGGCGAAACCGCCAGCGGAGTCGTGTCGTAATTACCAACAATCACGTCGATTTCAGCGACAACCGCTTAGCGGAGAATCGCCAGCACGTCGCGCTCACGCAGAATCAACAGCTTCTCGCCGTCGATGTCGACTTCCTGGCCGGAATAGTTGCCGAAAACCACGCGGTCCCCTTCCTGCACTTCGGAACCCGCTCGCTCGCCACTCGGCAACAGCGGCCCGTCACCGACACTCAGTACGCGGCCTTGTTGGGGCTTCTCGCGCGCGGCGTCCGGCAAGACAATTCCACCCCCGGTGGTTGCTTCGGCTTCGACACGTTTGACGACGATGTTATCGCCGATCGGAATCACGTTCATGGAAATTATGGTCCTAGTGTGCCCTGGTGCTGCCCGCTGTTCACGCCATGCAGCATTTTATTTCGTACCTCGTAAGCCTCACTCTATTCAAAAATCCACGCTCTTCAAGGAGACACCGGCCCCAAGTTCAACTTGCAAAAGCCATCCAGGCGAGAAAAATCAGCCACGCCGCAACCAAAAGACTAGAGACGGCAAGTTGCCAACGGCTGGGACGAGGGGGAGAAATGCTCTTTTCCGCGCGGGGAGCAGGGACCGGTGGACCGCTCGCGGGAGCACCCTGCCGTTTCTTGGCCGACATCAATAATCGCGCTCCTCACTCGGATCGAGGGGCGAAAACTGAAAGCTGTGTTGAAAACCTTCGTCGAAATCGAACACATCGTCGAAATCCTCGCGGCGATCATGGGGCGTCTTGCGCATTTGTTCGATCTTGATCAGATTGAACACGATCTCGCCGAAGTCGCTCGTCGATTTGATGCCCCAACTATTGAGTACGCACTTCGCCATGTAGCCGTATTGCTCGTGGGCATAGACCCGCATCGCCTCACACAATTCTTGGCCCGTGACGTGCCGTTCGGGTTCGTCGTCTTCGTCGATGTCATCAGCAAAGTGCTCGGTTCCCATGCCGAGCTTCTCCTGCGCGTGGCGCAAGGCTTCAAACACAAACAGATAAGCGTCCAAGTCGTATCGCTTGTCGCGACACAACAGCTCCGCCAAAGGATGATCGGGATCAAGCATAGTCATAGTGAGTGTCGCTTATCGCTATCGGTGTTGCATCGAAAATTGCATATCGAGGTGCCACCTACACCAGTTAATCTTACTCTGCCGGTGAAGAATCGTCAGCCTCTGGAGGCAGGAAATCCTCGTCCAGCCCTTCCTCATCGGCTTGGCGCTGCGGTTTCGTCCCATTTCCGGAATTCCGTGAGCCACCCTTTTTGAGGACCGTGAGCACCGCTGAACCATCGAGGGCCAAATGACGCATGTCCTCCATTTCCACGAGGATACGTCCAGCAAGAATCTCCTGGGCCAGCACCCGGCCCCGGCCTTCATTGGTGATAATCTCGGCCCCGACGGGAGGCAAATCCTTTTGCAATTCCTGGTAAGTATCGTATTCATACCGCAAACAGCACTTCAGCCGGCCACAACGGCCGGAAATTTTACTGGGGTCAAGCGTCGCTTTTTGCAACTTAGCCATCCGCATCGAAACGGGTGGCATCTCGGAAAGATGCGTGTTGCAGCAGACCGGTTTGCCGCAATCGCCATAGTCGGCCAGCAGCTTGGCCTCATCCCGCACGCCGATTTGCTTCATTTCGATGCGGGTCTGAAATTCGGTGGCCAGATTCTTCACCAACTGCCGGAAGTCGATCCGATCTTCGGCCAGATAATAAACCACGACCCGCTCGCCGCCATAAATTCGCTCCACATCGACCAGCCGCATGTCGAGTTGCAGCTCTTCGATGTGCCGTTGGCAGGTCGCGTGTTCATGCTTTTGCTGTTCCATCAACCGGCGCAGTTCGCCCGCGTCGTCGGCATTGCGCTCGCGCAAGATTTGCCCATTCTTGGGGTCTTGTAAGTTCGCAAGCGCCAACTCATTGGCTTCGCACAGCACTTCACCCACTTCGAGGCCACGCTGGGTGCGGGCGATCACTTGCACCCCGCGCGCAAACAGATCGCTGCCTCGACTGGAGAAAACCCCCAGGTTGCGCATCACGCCATGTCGCACTACGTATTTGGGCATTGAGTGAATTACCGTTCGAATGAATTGCCTGCGGTCTAACCGACTTAGTATATCGGATTTATAAGGGGGGTAGTAGGCGAGCCGCAGAGGTGCCAAACACTAACTAATCAGCCATTTTCCCAGCGCCAGACCGACACTCACCGCCACCAGCCCGATCAGCATACTCGCGGCCATGTTAAGCAGCGCCATGCCATGCTGGGTTTCTTGAAACAGTTGATGGGTCTCCCAGCCGAACGTGGAAAAGGTCGTCAGTGCGCCGAGAAACCCCACGGTGAGCGCTGATTGGGTTACCTCGCTCCAGCGGGCATCAGCCCCCGTACCCAACGGAATCAATAGTCCCAGTAGGAAACAACCGACGATATTCACGGCAAATGTGCCCCAGGCCGCATGCACGGCTAGCCACTGCGAACATCCTTGATTCACCAAGTGTCGACAAACTGCCCCCAAGGCACCACCAACCGCGATTGCTAGGACTTTGGACATGCACGATTCTCACAAACTGGGCCTCCGCGATAACCCTGCCGCTCGTTAGCCGCTTCAGTTAAACTACAGAAAAGATTGTTTCCGAACCAGCCGATCTGCCATGATTCAAATCATCGACAATTACGATTCCTTCACCTATAACCTCGTCCAGCGGTTGGGAGAGATTGATCCGCAACTGGAAATTCTCGTCGACCGCAACGATCAAATCACGGTTGCCGAAATACTCGCCCGTAAGCCGGATCGGCTGATTATCTCGCCGGGACCATGCACCCCGACCGAAGCGGGGATTTCGGTTGAGTGTGTCACCAAGCTCACCGGCAAGCTGCCCCTCTTGGGCGTCTGTCTCGGCCATCAATCCATCGGCCAAGCCCTCGGCGGCAAGATCGTGCGGGCTGGCCGCTTGATGCACGGCAAGGTCGATCAAATCCACCACGACGGCAGCACGCTGTTCGACGGCATCGAGAATCCGTTTCAAGCCACTCGCTATCACAGCCTCGTCATCAAACCCGACACGCTCCCCAAAGAACTGAAAATGACCGCGTGGAGCGACGCCCCGGATGGGACTCGCGAAATCATGGCGGTGGAACATCGTTCGGAACCCCTCTTCGGTGTGCAATTCCACCCCGAAAGTTTTCTCACCCACGCGGGCATGGACATGCTGCGAAGATTCTTGACCGTGAATTAAAACCGTTACCGAATAGCCGCAGGCGCAAGCCCGCGGTTCCTCAAAACGAGACCGCGCAATGATCACCGTCGACGAAGCCTTTGAATTTGTCCGGCAGTCCGTACGTCCGCTTCCCGCCACGCGCGTCCCGCTCCGCAAATCTCTCGGTCTGCGACTGGCCGAACCGATTGTCAGCGACAGGGATTCGCCGCCGTTCGACAAGTCGATGCTCGACGGCTTTGCGATTGCGGTGGATGATCCCACGCCGACGCGGCGAATTATCGAACAGGTGATCGCCGGCGGCGTGCCCCATCATGCGATTGAACCGGGGGCGACGATTCTGGTGATGACTGGCGCGCCAATTCCCGATGGTGCCGACGCCGTGGTGAAGCACGAAGACACCCAGCGATTGGATGAAACCACCGTGCGGCTCCCCGATGGAAAAATCCCCGCTGGCTCCGGCATTTTCCGCCGTGGCGGTTCCTTTCAACAGAACCAGGAAGTGATTCCCACGGGCAAGCCACTCAGGGCAGTTGATCTCGCGCTGATGGCCGAGGTGGGCAAAGCCCTGGTCAGCGTGATCCCCCAACCCCGCGTGGCGGTGCTCTCCACGGGAAACGAACTTGTCGAATGTGGCCAGCACCTTGCACCAGGGCAGATTCGCAATTCCAACGGCCCCATGCTCGTCGCCGCGATTCAAGAAGTCGGAGCCACGCCGCTCGATCTGGGCATCGCGCGGGATGACGCCGCAGAGTTACGCAGCGCAATTGCCCGAGGTCTCGAAGCCGACATTCTATTAATCACCGGCGGGGTCTCGGCGGGAGTGATGGATTTGGTCCCCGCCGTGCTGGCGGAACTCGGCGTCGCGCAAGTCTTCCACAAAGTCCGCATGAAGCCCGGCAAACCCTTGTGGTTCGGCACGCGCGAGGTCGAAGGACGACGAACTCTAGTGTTCGGCCTGCCGGGCAATCCCGTAAGCACGCTGGTGTCGTTTCAACTCTTTGTGAAGCCCGCCATGGCCGCGCTGGCCGGTAGCGAATTCGCGGCAGCAAGACCATTGCGCGGTCAACTCACCGCCCCCGCCAAGCATCGTGGAGATCGCCCCACCTATCACCCCTGCTGCCTGGATCGCAACTTGCACGGGCAAGACACCGTCGAACCGCTCGTCTGGCGTGGTTCAGCCGATCTCGCGGCGCTCACCGACGCCAATGGCTTGATGATTTTCCCGGCGGGAGATTACGAACTCGCCGTCGGCACGCCGGTCGATGCGTTGGCGCTTTAATCACCAAATCCGCTCGACGCCGTAGGCGTCGAATCTCGTATCGGAGCTAACCAACGGAATCTGTTCCGCCAAGGCCTGAGCAATCAGCAAGCGATCGAAAGGGTCTTTGTGATGAAACGGCATATCGAGCAGACGGGTCGTATGCTCTAGTTCGATCGGAAGTAGTGAAATACTATTCTCGAACATTCCCTACCGCCAAAACTCTTCGTACGGACCGTTAAGGCGGTACTTGCCGCAAGAAATCTTAATTGCAATCTCCCAGTAGTTCGCTGGACTGATACAGATTTCATTTGAGGCATCCTCGATAGTCACACGAGCGTCATTGCTAAGCTTCAGATCGTTTAACACAAACCAAAGAAACACGTGCGTTTCCAGCAACGCCCTCATGGCATGTAATCCTTGAAGAGGTCAAGAATTTCATCGTCGCTGTCGTCGACAATTTCCAGCATACCGATGCAATTGCCTGCTTTTCGAGAATTATTGGGGACGCGATCCGACACAATCCGTGCCACGGGCTTGTCATTGTCCGTAAGCACAATCTCGTCGTTAGGGCCCAAAGCGCGGACCAAACCACCCAATTGGGCGGAAGCTTGTTCGATAGAGATTGTGAGTGACATGGTTTTGACTCCTCTCTCTATTCTACCCGGCCATGTGCTCTCAGCAAATTCCACAAGGAACTGCTGCAATTACAGATTCCGATCGATCAATCCCAAATCGAGCGACAGCACGAACAGCATCAGCGACACGATGAACACGAAGCCAATCGTGTGCAGCGCCACGACAAATCTCTCGCCCGCCGGGCGGCCGCGGAGGCCTTCCCAGGCGAGAAACACCATGTGCCCGCCATCCAGCAGCGGGATCGGCAAAAAGTTGATCACCGCCAAGTTGGCACTCAACATCGTGAGAAATACCAGCAAACTGCCCATGCCTGCAAACGCCGAATACCACGCTGCGCCGGCGATTGTAAATGGTCCACCCAGTGCGGTAGCTGGAACCTGGCCCGTGCCCAACTTCTGCAAGAAGCGGAACACCATGCCGAGCGAATTCACGGTTTCTCGATAACCCAATTCGATCTGCTCGCCGAAAGAACTCGCCCGGCGAATATCTCGGATCGGATCAAATTGGAAGCCAAGCTCCGGCTCGAAGCTGCCCGGCACGACTTGCGGCGTGAGCTCGGCGGTGAGCGTTTCGTCACCACGTTGATAAGTCAGTTTGATTTTGGCATCCGCCGGCAAGTTTTGCAGCGACTGCATGAACACGGGCCAGTTATGACCCCCTTGTTCGTTGAACGAAATCTTTTTGGGAAATCCTTTTTTCTCGAGCGCGGGGTCGAATTCCACTTGCGTCACCACGTCGCCGCTCTTCATCCCCGCCAGTGCGGCAGGGCTTTCGGGGATCACCTGATTCACGCGATTGAGCACGCGATAAGCGATGCCGAGCGCCGGCACGCTCAACGGATCATTGAGAACCACGGTTGGCTCGAGCCAAGTCACTTTGCGAAGTCGCAACCGCAAGGGTTCGGTTGCTTGACGGCCATCACCCGACGCGGCCGAACGACGCACCGTCAGCTCGATGTCGCGATTTTCCTCGGCCAACCGGCGGAGTTGTTCAGGCAGTGTCATCGGATCGGAGAAGAGCTGCTCCCCTTCGGCCACT
The DNA here is from genome assembly GCA_034439695.1 of Bythopirellula sp. Classification (GTDB taxonomy): domain Bacteria; phylum Planctomycetota; class Planctomycetia; order Pirellulales; family Lacipirellulaceae; genus Bythopirellula. The sequence continues at coordinate 32,525 of JAWXAV010000096.1, forward strand.
TGCTGCGCATCGCCACCGGCGTAGCTCACCTTGTCGATGAAATCACCGGGCGCGATTTGCTTATCTGCGGCTTCGGTCCCTTGCTCGACCGCGACGATCTTGCCCATTTCCATCACGAGACCCAAGCTGCGCGTCGGTTTGGCCGGGACTTTGATCGTGAGTTCCTCGCCCCCTTTGCGCAAGCCAAATGGATCGTCAGAGGGTGCCTTGCCACCACGCTGGACGGTGACTTCCAACGGTTCGCCAACATGTTCCACAATTTGCGCCACGAACTCGTGATAACCGCTCACCGGCTCGCCGTTCACGGCAATGATGTCGTCGTTCCCCTCAAACTTCGGCGAAGCCTCGGCTGCCGAGGAACCCTCGGCCACGGGAAATTCGACATTCAAGCGGAGTGAATGGGGCGAGAAAATTCCCACCTTCGCCAAGCCCCCCGCTTCTTGTCGCGGCTTGAGCACGACGGTTTCTTCCTTGCCGGTCGCAGCCCGCCGCACCGTGAACGGAATGCCGTTCTCCAAATCGCCGAGCGTGACACCGGTCTTGAGATCCGTGAATGTCGGCTTTTCGATCTCGCCGATCTTGGTAATCTCATCACCCGTGCGCAGGCCCGCTTGATACGCGGCTGAACCGGGCGACGTTTCCGACACCACGCAGGGGTTATAAGGCACGCCGATCCCATAGGCGATGACCGCGAAAATGAACGCGAAGATCACGTTCATAATCACGCCCGCCGAAATGATCGCCATCCGCTGCGGCACGCTCTTGGCCAAGTAGCTGCGGCTATCAACGACGTACTTCGTGCCGTCGGGGCCCACGATCTCCTTGGTTTGAACGGGGCTCCCTTCCTGCACTTGTGATTCGCGCACCTGCTCGGCGATGTTGGCCGGGTTGTCGTCCTGACCCAGCATCTTTACATAACCGCCCAAAGGCAGAATGCCGATGCCGTATTCCGTCTCGCCCCACTTGCGGCTGAGCTTGTAGCCGCCGATGTCGAAACCGATGAAGAACTTCTCGCACTTCACGCCGCACATTTTCGCGACGGCAAAGTGCCCCAGTTCGTGGACAAAAATCACGGCCCCCAGGCCCATCATGACCAGTAGGCCCATTAGCAGATAATTCCACCATAAAGCCAGATCAATAGCGGCAATCAAGCAAATACCCAATGCGTAACCTCCTCTCGAGCCCAACGATCCAGTTCGATCAATTGGTCGAGTGTGGGATGAGATTCAAATTTGTGAGATTCCAACACGCTCCGGCAAGCCGGCACGATTTCGGTAAAGTGTAGCTCACCGGCCAGGAAAGCCCCAACCGCAGCTTCGTTGGCGGCATTCAGCACGGCCCCCGAACTTCCCCCCGCCTCGGCACACTCATGGCCTAATTTCAAGGCCGGATAACGCTCCAAGTCGGGCGGATAAAATTCCAGCGAAAATGCCGACATCCAATCCATACGCTCCGCCACGCTTGCAGTTCGCTCCGGATAGTGCAGGGCGTAGTGAATCGGCAACCGCATATCCGGGGGACTCATCTGCGCGATCACCGAGCCATCCACGAATTCCACGAGCGAATGCACGACCGACTGCGGATGCAACACGACCTGAATCTGCTCCGCCGCGACGCCAAACAACCAGCGGGCTTCGATGATTTCCAGCGCTTTGTTCATCATGGTCGCTGAGTCAACCGTTATTTTAGGCCCCATGTCCCACACGGGATGCTCCAAAGCCTCGGCGACGGTCACTTGCTTGAGCTGTTCGGAACTCAAGTGCCGAAACGGCCCGCCACTCGCCGTGAGCACCAAGCGCTGAATCTCGCCGTGCCGACCCGCTTGCAATGACTGAAAAATCGCGCTGTGTTCGCTATCCACGGGAAGCAGTGTGGCTTGCCGCTGGCGAGCCAACTCCATCACCAGCGGCCCGGCCATGACCAATGTTTCTTTATTCGCCAGGGCCACGGTTTTCTTGGCATCGAGTGCCGCCCAGGTGCTTTCCAGCCCCGCGCGGCCCACAATCGCCGCCACGACCACATCCACCGCCGGATCGGCCACTACCTGGTTGAGCGCGTCGGCACCCACCAATAGCTCCGTCCCCACCGGCAACCCCGACCAATCGTAATTGGCCGCCGTGCGTTCATTCGTGGCCACAACCCACCGTGGCCGAAATTGACAAGCCTGCGCCACCAATTGTTTGAACTTCGAGTGGGCCGACAGCGCGATCACCTGCAATCGCCCACCGCTGGCGGCAACCACTTCCAGCGCGTTCGTGCCAATACTGCCCGTGGAACCGAGGACAACAATTTGTTTGGCGGCGCTGTTTTGATTGGCAGCACTGTGTAGGGGTGATGATGACATGCACAATCCGCTCAATAACCAATAACAGAGCCGCTCTCAAAACGTCGAACTCTCAGCCGCCGATTTCGGCAAAGCCAGCACCGCACCTGCGGCTTGTAGCGAGCGTAGCGATGAAAGTGATAATTTGTGATTCCCACTGGCCAGGCACTTAATAAGTGACGGCAGGGAAATTTGAACCTTGTATTCTAGGTTTCAGCGGGAAAAGTCACAACCCAAGCCCCCGTGGCGACCCACCGCGTGAGAGCCGAAGATTCGTTGTCTTTTGCCGGGTGCCAACTTACGATGGATTTAGTCTCGATTACCTCCGACTTCCCCGCTTCTCCGTCTTTCCCGCGCAGGCGGGAATCCAAATGGTGGCGGTGAAAAACGAGATTCCCGCCCCGGCCTCCGCAAGGGGCAAGCACTGCGCGGGAATGACATGTTACTATCCTCTTGATGAAAAAATAAGCACGATGGAAGATACTCCCGAACCGGTCAAAGCTCCCAACGAAAAGAAAAACAACACCCCCAGCGGCAATCTGGTGTGGTACGTGCTCGGGCTGATGGCCCTCCTGATTTTGCTCGGCACGATCTGGCAAGGTCAATCGCGGCGCGTCGTCAAATGGAGCGATCTCGAAAAACTCATCGCCATCACGAGCGAGCAGGACAACCCCAAAGCAAACCTCGAAAAAAATTACATCGTGGTTGAAGACACGCTCTCGACCACCCCTCGTCAACTCAAGCTCTCGGGGCTCAAAGACCTCAAGGTCAGCACGACCGACGTGACGGGTAAAGTGATGGTGGAGGCTTTGGATGGCGCGGAAGGAACCGCCGATGGCGAAGGACTCGAGCCCAAGGGCCCTCAGGAAAACAAGTTTGTCACCTACCGTTTGCCCAACGAACAAATACTGCTCGAATTGTTGCACAAGCACAACATCGAGCACACACTCGCCGAATCCCCCAGCCCGCTGTTGGGTTATCTTCTGCCGCTCACGTTCACAGGCCTCTTAATCGTGTTGATGGTCGTGATGATGCGCCGCATGGGGGGCGCGGGTTCGCCGATGGCCTTTGGCCGTAGTCGCGCGAAACTCTATGCCCAGGAAGATATCGAAGTCACCTTCGACGACGTCCGCGGCGTCGATGAAGCGGTCGACGAGCTCCGCGAAGTGGTCGACTTCCTCAAAAACCCCGAACGCTATCAGCGCCTCGGTGGCCGCATCCCCAAGGGTGTGTTGCTCGTCGGCCCGCCAGGCACCGGTAAGACGCTGCTCGCCAAAGCCGTCGCCGGTGAAGCGGGCGTCCCCTTTTTCAGTCTGAGCGGCTCCGACTTCGTCGAAATGTTCGTCGGCGTTGGAGCAGCCCGCGTGCGTGACATGTTTAGCCAAGCCGAGCAACGCGCTCCGTGCATCATTTTCATCGACGAACTCGACGCCCTCGGCAAGACCCGTGGCAGCGGACAGATCGGCGGACACGACGAACGCGAACAAACGCTCAACGCGCTCCTCGTGGAAATGGACGGCTTCGGCTCGAACAGCGGCGTCATCGTGATGGCCGCCACCAACCGCCCCGAAACGCTCGATCCCGCGCTCTTGCGCCCCGGTCGTTTTGATCGGCACGTCCTCGTGGATCGCCCCGACGTGGCCGGCCGCGAGGAAATCCTTGAAGTTCATCTCAAGAACATCAAAGTTGCCGAAGATGTGAAAATCAAACAAGTCGCCGCGATCACCAGCGGTTTCGTCGGTGCCGATCTCGCCAACATCGTCAACGAAGCCGCGCTGCTCGCCGCCCGCAATGGCAAGAAAGCCGTCGGCATGATCGAGCTGAACGAAGCGGTCGAACGCAGTAGCGCTGGCCTGGAAAAGAAGCAGCGGATCATGCAGGAAGACGAAAAGCTCCGCGTCGCCTTCCACGAAGCGGGCCACGCGCTCGTCGCCTGTTCGCTCCCCAACACCGATCCCGTGCATAAGGTCTCGATCATCCCCCGTGGCCTCGCTGCCCTCGGCTACACGATGCAGCGCCCCGAGCAAGATCGCTTCCTGATGACGCAAGGCGAACTCGAAAGCCGCATTCAAGTGTTACTTGCTGGAACCGTGGCCGAGGAAATCGTGTTCGCCGACATTTCCTCCGGCGCGCAGAACGACCTGGAGCGCGGAACCGAAATCGCCCGCAGCATGGTCATGGACTTCGGCATGAGCCGCCTGGGCCGCGTCAACTATCGCGAAAGCCATCGCAGCCCGTTCCTGGCGACGGGGGGTGTTGATGGTCGCGGTTCGAGCCACAGCGAACAAACTGCCCGCGAGATCGACGAGGAAGTCACGCGAATTATCAACGAAGGCCTGGAACGCGTGCGGCACATCCTGGTCAAGCGCCGCGCCGCGCTCGATGCCATCTCGCAGGAGCTGATTCAACAAGAAGTCATCGACTCGGAAACGCTCACGAGAATTATCGAAGAAAATTCCCCCAGCCCGATGATCGTCCCCGGCACCGACACCGAACCCCGCCGCACAGTCAAACTCCCCGAACCGGACGACACAAGTTCAACGTCAGTGTCCGGCTAACCCCCATCGCTTGCGTCTTCGCGGTGAAGTTGTTGCCACCCACATAATCCCAATCACAATGGGATTATGCACCACACTGACAATCCCACGCTCGTCAAACCCGACCTTCGCGGCCCGATCCTCATCGGCATCGGCCTCACAACGGTCCTCGCTGCCCAAGCTTGGGCAACCATCCCCCTCGCCGCAGCCATGGCCGTGATCGGCCTCGGCGCGACGTTCACACTCCGCAAACGACAGCAGCACGAACTCGTCATCCAGTTCAATCTACTGATCTACGCCGCAATCGTTTCCTTCACGATCGGCGCACAGTTTCACGCCCACGCCAACTTCGTAACCCTCAGCGACGCCGCGAGCGCCATCGCAATCCTACTCTTCGCGACAACTAGCATGGCGAGCGGCCAGCGTTAGCTCATTTGTAAATATGACCCTACTGCTAACGGTACTTCATTCACTCGGCAAGAGCAGTGCTTCGAAACCGGCTTGCAAGAAATGCCTGTCGGCAGTGAGTGCCTGAGTAAGCTTTTCTCTGCCCATAACAACGAATGAGAGGCAGTCGGCAAGACTCCACGACTTATCCGCACGATCGCGAAACAAATCCATCGCTTCAGCAAGCTGCCTGCCGTTGGCTTCAACGACACAAAATCGTGGATCACTACCGTGGAATTGGTCCCACAGGCCGACAGCGAGAGAACGGTGCTCGGCACGAGAAAAACTCGCGGCAATCTCAAGCAATACCGCATCGGTCGTCCACAACTCACGGCATGTGGCGATCGCATCACCCAAGGAAAGAGCCGCTCGATGGTATTCGTCGCGCTCGTTAAATCGTGCGATCGCATAACTGGTGTCGACAAACAGGCGATCACTGATCGGCGTGGTCACCATTCTTGGGCACTCCATAAAGATAATGGTCGTGCTCTGCCGCCCAGTCGGTTGGCCCGGCAATCAAACCCGTTTCCGCAGCCAAGCGATCAAAGATGTCCAGCGGCCCGCCAGAGGCACTCGCCGGCTGCGAGAGGGTCTCGGCAACCGTCACGCGCAAACTAACATTCTCCGGCAAAGCGACAGGCTCGTCGGGACACAAGTTCTTGCCATCGAAATGCGCGTTGAATTGAATCATGGGGGAGGCCTGTCTAGGAATTGGTCTCCTTCAATTCTACCACCCAAAACTCCATCCACCAATGGAGGCCCGCCGCACGTAACAAATCCCCAGTCGAGCGGCCAGCGTAAGCCGGCTGTTAACTCGGGTGCCACGGCTGGCTTGCCCAGCCATGTCTTTACGGCGAAGCCGTTACATCACCATAGCCCAGGCGTTGGTCGCTCCTGGCGACTACCCTGGGTCCAAGCCCCCAATAAACACCAACCCCGCAGGTGGTTGCTCAACCTTGAGCAATTGAAGGCCATAAAGTCTAATATTTGTCTTGCAAAACTAAACGAGTAGTCATTTCGAGACCAAAGAAGCCTAACCCGGCTAATGTTTCCACGATCCCGACAAGCTGCCTTCTTCAAGTTCACTGCTTATGCGGCGACGCTCAAGCAAGTTGTCTCAATTGTGGTACACAGTATTACTATGCCGTCACAATCAAGGAAGAAGCCAATGTTACGAGAATACCTTTCGTCTCATCCCAGGTTGCCGAGCAGCACGCAAGAAAGCAGGCGATTGACAAGGTGAAAGAAGTACTCGCAAAAGAGGTCGGCGAGGTTCCTTGTCCAAATTGCGGAGAATACCCGGATGAGATGATTCAACGTTCGATGATACAAAGCAGAAAGGGAACTCTAGACTTCAGCTATGTTTGCCTCGGTCTCTCGGCAATATCCGCCTTCATCATTCCACTTCGACACATACTCGACCACTTCTTTGGAATTAATGTCAAAGGGATGGGTCTACTTGAACTGCCTTCCAAAGTTTGCTGGGCGGTTTCTATCGGCGCGGGAACTCTCGGTCTCGGTGCAATTTGCACCTTGAGATGGTGGGCTCGGATGGGAGACAAGAACAAACAACCTCTGCAAGAGAGATTGGACCGAGCACGGCGGCTTGCCGTGGATATTCGCACAATTCACGATAACAAAAGAACTAGCGAACTGCTGAGCACTGCGGAAGCAGAGCTCGAAAATGAAATTGTCGAAGATCGGCGCAAACTGGCTGCTGATGGCTACAAAGTGAGCCCTTTATTGGTTGTCCTAGGGATAGGAAGTCTCGTAGCGGCAATTTTTGGCTGTTTTGACGATGGCCTGACTTTTCAGACCGGATTATTTTTCTTGGGTGGCGTCACATTTATTTGCTGGGGACTAAGTGTAGGATTCACATATTGGCAACTCCGAAACGTCTGCTTGCAGCAACTTTCGGAATCTGTTGAGCGAGTTCAAGTTGAGGAGCATGAGCTCACAGTTCGACCCTGGAGTCGAGCTGTGCTTTCCCGGCGTCATAACACCTAACGAGACTGCTAGAAGATGTCTGACGATGAAAAAACAGTCAACTTTACTGGCAGTCACTCTCCACAAGCGATTGCTCGCTTAGGCTCAGTAATCGGAAGCTTTCGCCTTGATGATGTTCTTGGCGCCGGTGGACAGGGAATCGTTTATAAGGCTTGGGACTTGGCCGCCCAGCGAAGTGTCGCTTTGAAAATGCTTGTCGATGGAGAGTCCGGCAAGCATGAAGAGCTCTTGAATGAGGCTCGGAAAGTTTCAAGACTTAGCCACAAAAACATCGTTCCACTTTTGTATGTCACACCCGAGTCGGAATCTCCCTTCTGTGTGGTGATGGAGTATGTGCCCGGTGTCACGCTGGCGCATGTGATCGATGCCGAGGCACCACTTCCAGAGTCAGCAGCTCTCGCACTTATCAGCGATGTCGCGGAAGGTCTTGCACATGCCCACAGTCAAGGCATCATTCACTTGGATGTCAAGCCGGGAAATATACTCCTTGAACGAGACACCGGCATCGCGCGGCTAAGCGATTTTGGCATGGCGATTCATCATTCCGAGCGTTGGAACCGAGCTGGAGGTGGAACGAGGATGTACATGTCTCCCGAACAGGTTCTCAGGAAATCGGAACAGTACGATGGACGGACAGATATATGGTCTCTAGGCGTTGTCTTGTTCGAAATGTTGACGAGTCACAAGCCCTTCGGAGCCGATGGACATTCGACAGAGACGCAGTTATTCGAAGAAATCGTTCAAATTCAACCCAAGCCCCCAAGTCAGTGGAACCCCAAATTATCTGCTCAGACGGATGCGATATGCTTGAGATGTCTGGAAAAAGATTCTGCCAAGCGGTATCCGTCTGTGACTCGACTGCTCGAGGACCTGAACCAAGCTCGTGAATCATTGAAAGAACAAGACGTCAGCGCTATTGGGGCCGACCCTGAAGAGGATATAGTCGCTTCAAAGCCACCCTTCGTTGCAGTGGGTGGTTGTCTCTTCGCATTAGCTGTTGCGGTATGTACGCTACTAGTGATGCTTGGTCTCGTTGAGGCAGAAGATTTTCGTCGGTTCCTGCAAAAGCTGATGAAAGCGCTATTTTGAATATATGCCAACCTACAAGCTGCATGCTAATGTATCTGCGGCGAAACCCATACCCGGCCAAAAAAATCTCCGTGATCTCCGCGCCTCTGCGTGAAAATAGAATTTCCACGCGCTGGCCAAAAATCACAAAAGAAATGGCCGCGCGCTTGTGATAAAATGCACCTCGTTCGCAGCGAAGGATTGTTTCCTTGTTGTGGCCTCGCATAGGTACGTTCGCCAATCGGCCGGCCATCGTCTGGGTAACTGCTGTTATTGAGTGCAGGCGCTTGGGCACCGATTTCTCGAGAAGTGATGTCACGAACGAAACGTCAGCGACAACAGGCCACAACCAGTCCAGAGTCACGAACAGTTTTGCGCCCGTGGGCGCCCACGGTTTGTTGTTTTCGTAGTGGTGGCTTCCAGCCGCCATGGAATGTTAGCCAGAGCAGAATCGTAGGCCGGAACAAGCCGTGCGCAGTTCCGGCAGAGCACAACGCACAACACATTGCCGGAACTCGCAAAACTCGTTCCGGCCTACTCTCAGAATGACACTCACGCCAAAACCAATCCCAACGGATTGGCTACTTGTATGCGCGTAAGAGTAACACGACTCGGAGAGTCGTGCCACAATATCTTGTGGCAATTGCCCCGGCACGGGTTAAAATGAGACCTTTTTCCAGTGCAAACACAACATGCAGTGGCTCCGGCAATCCCGCCCACTACATGGTGTGGTTGAACAAGTTCGTCGCCAGAAAACTCAAACTAACCTGTCCGCAGAGGACTTACTTCACCAACTCGGCTTCGAGCGAGTAGTTCGGCGTCCGCCAGGCGGTGCGGTCGGTGGTCGTGGGGCCTAGGGCGAGCGCCATCCAGCCGTCGTCGATCACCAGTTGCGTGACCATCAACCCGCCAAAGCGGGGGTCGGATTCCAAGGTCTTACGCACCATGCGGAGTTCGCGGCCCTTGGAAAACACCTTGCCCATCACGCTATGCAGAACGATGCGAGCACCCGTCTTGAGATGCTGCGAGGAAGAAAACTGGAGCGTTTCATCGCGGACCAACATCACGGCCAAGCCGTCGAGATGCGGACGATAATAAGCATGGACCTGGAAATTCTTAATCTTGTCGCGGCCTTGGCCCAGCTCGCGGATGTTCAGCACCAATTCCAAGCGATCCTCAACAAACGACACATGCACGGCATCATGCTTGGCAAATTCGATCCGCGCCCGGTGCGGAAAATTAGCCGGCAGCGGAGCTTCCGCTTGGCCGAATTTTTCGGTGAGGAACTTGTGCAGTTCGGGCAGCGTCATGCGGCGACCCTCCAGGTCCAAACCCGCGAAGGCATTGTTGAGCGCCGTCTCGTGCAACTGCATGCTCACCACGCTGTCGGCTGGGGCCGAAGGTCGCGGCGTATGGGCCGCGAGTTGGTCGAGATTCGCCAGCCGCATTTCCATCACGGCTCGATCGGCCGTCGTGAACATCTCGAGCGGCTCAGCGGCGAGCGCTAACTGGCCGAAAGGCATCATCACGTAATCCTCGAAGCGTTTTTCGAGCCGAAGCAATTTGGGATCGGCTTCGCTATCCATCCGCGTGCGGGCCTTCTGAGCCACTTTGGAGCGCACTTGGACCATCGCCTGGGGCCGCGATTTCATATTCGCTTTTTTTGCAAGCCCTCGGAACATCGCGCCCATAAAGGGGACGCGATCAAACTCCGATTCGGACCCCAGGTATTTATGCCGACCCTTGGCGTAGGCTTGCGTGGGGGCCACGTCCAAACCATTGCCGTCGATGGTAATGACCTTCTCGGCTTCGTATTTGTAGAGGGCATCATTGCGGACCTTCACCGGCCAAGTGTCCGAACGGGTTTTCGACATCACATTCCCCTCGGCACGCAACCCGATCCGCCACGCATCGTCGGCGGGCAGCAGGTGGATCGCCACGTCACTCGTCGTGCGCGAGCTGCCATTCACCTTCGTGCCCGCAATCCGCTCATGGACGGGTGCCATAATCGCCGGCTGTGGGGGAATCATGCGGTTAAACATGTCGTGGCTCAACGCGATCCGCATGTTGGCCCCGCGGAATTGCTGCTGCAAGTCCAGGGCGAGCGCTTGCAGTTCCGCGTCGTTCGACCACATCATCCGCTGGGCAAGCTGGCCAATCGCCGCGGCGTACAGCATTTGGCTATCCGCTTCGTAGCGTTCCACCAAAGCCAACAGTTTTCTTAGATCGACCGGCCCCGCGGCCCAGGGCCGCAGTTCGCGCGTCAAACTGGCGAGCGGCTCGGTGGCGATGAAGGTGCGTTGCTCGGCGGTGAGTCGGCCATCACTGAGCCGGGAAAGCACTTCTTGGCTCAACCGCATCCTTGTCGCTTGATCGAAGGCCACCCCCTCGCTCGCGGCGGCGGCGATTTGGTCGACGAGCAAATACTCGCGCCATTCTTCGCCATTAGCCGTGCCCGACAGCAGTGTGACGGTCGCGTTCAATACGGGCAAAAGATCGCCCACTTGCTCAACCGTCGGCGTAATCGGTTCGGCACCACCGCGTTCGATCAGCAGTTCCCAAATGCCCAAACGACGCTGCAGACCTTGCGCAGCTTGTAACCAATTCTGTTGCACGGCCGGGTCGGAGATTTCCAGCGAGCGAATCTGTCCCGCCGTGGCGAGTTGTTCAAGCTCGCTGAGAATCTGCAAACCAATGGCAGGCGGTGTGGCGGGGGTTTCGGTGAGCTGTTTTAACCGCGTCAGTACCGCAGTGGCCCATTCGGTCGCAAGCGGCTGATGAGCGAGTTTTTCCAAGCGATCAATCAGCAACAATGGCGGCTGACGCAACAAGGGGGTCGGAACCACGGCAAGCAACTCTTGTTGAACTGTTGCCGGTTGCTGGATTGTGATTGTCGGCTCGATGAGCGGAAGGGATGGCTTACTCTTCCGCGTATCCAGCATGGCCAAGCGATCATTTTCGCTGCTGACAATCACCAACGGCTTGGGCTGCGGCAATGTTTGGGGCGCGACGGATTCTGTGACATCCACGATTCTCTTGAGCGTTGCGTGCATGAACCGCAACGTGTCGAGATTGAACGTAGTCCGCACGGGGAGAGGCTGTTTTTCGATGGGCCGGACAATTTGCCGACGTTCGATCAGCTCATGGACATTGAGTACGGGATGCTGCCAACAGTAGGGCGCGGCGACGGCCAGCCCAAACAGGCAAGCCAGTCCACCGATCAACGGCCATAACGGCCTGCGACGTTCCCACTGCATGTCGAAATCTCTCCTGCCCCGGGATTGAATCCATTCAAGCTGTCGTGCGGAGCGGCGGGGTGGCGAAACGGGGTTCGCGCGAACACCACCGATCCGGGTGGGGCCGTGAGGATTCACGACACACAAATGCCTTGTTCAGATAAGATCGGTATTCTGCGTGGCTCTCTTGCGTGCGGTTTTGCCAGCAATGCGGTGTGTAGAGGTGTTGGCGCAGCTACTTTCCATCCAATCCGGCAATCTTGCCCCATGTGGTGCCTGTCGGTGAAAATGGGTTGACTTTAGCGATGCGAAAGGCAGAAATGACAGCCGTGAAAGCCAAACAAAAATCCGCAAAGTCCGCCGACAGCGCGGCGGAGCAACTTCTCTTGGAACTGCTGGCGATTCCCGCCGGCAGTGGCCAGGAAGGACCGGTGGCGGAGTATATTCGTGACCATCTGCTCGCCGCCGGTGCGCCGGCTAGCGCGTTCAAGACCGACCAAGCTCACCGCAAGTCGGTCCACAAGGGCGAGCAGGGGAATCTCATTCTCAAACTGCCGGGCACGGTCCGCGGGCCGCGGCGGATGTTGGTCGCTCACATGGATACCGTACCAATTTGCGTGGGCGCGCGGCCCGTGAAGAAGGGCAAACGGATCGTTGCCGCCGATGCGCACACCGGCTTGGGGGCCGACGACCGCACGGGAGTGGCGGTGCTGCTCTCGACCGCACTCGCGATTCTCGACGAAAACCTGCCGCATCCGCCGCTGACGTTTTTGTGGACCGTGCAGGAAGAAACCGGCCTGCATGGTGCCCGGCATGTGAGCTTGAATCTGCTCGGCAAACCCGCGACCGCGTTCAACTTCGACGGCCAACTGCCGTCGCGGCTCACCGTGGGGGCCACGGGCGGCTATCGGATGAATATCGAAATTCGCGGCCTCGCCAGCCATGCCGGCGGGCATCCGGAAAAGGGAATCAGCGCCGTTGCTATCGCGGGCCTGGCGATTGCCGACCTCGTTGAGAACGGCTGGCATGGCCTCGTCGAAAAGCAAGGCAAACGCGGCACGAGCAACATCGGCGTTATCAACGGCGGGGCGGCGACCAACGTGGTGACCGAGCTGGTGAAAATCCGCGCCGAGGCGCGAGCGCATGACGCCAAGTTCCGGCAGCGGATTATCGACGAAATCACCAAGGCGTTTCACCGCGCGGCGAAGCGGGTGCGCAACTCGGCGGGTGAGTGCGGTCATGTCGCGATGGCAGGCCGGCTCGATTACGAATCGTTTTCCCTGCCGACCAATGACCCGAGTGTCCGTGCCGCCAAGGCGGCGGTGATTGCTGCGGGGCTGACTCCCGAAATTAACATCTCGAACGGCGGGCTTGATGCGAATTGGCTCACTGCCCACGGCATTCCGACCGTGACCTTGGGCTGCGGGCAGAATAACATTCATACGACAAGTGAGTGGCTCGACCTCGCCGAGTTCCATCGAGCCCGACGCGTGGCACTTCATTTGGCAACCGATTTGCTTAGTCGCTAAGGTACTGGCATGAAACCCGACGACGAACTTTGCTTGTGCTTTCATGTGACCCAGCGCAAGGTGGCGAATTACTTGCGACTGGAACGGCCGCAGCGCGCGGCGCAGCTTGCCGATTGCTACGGTGCGGGGACCGGGTGTGGTTGGTGTCGGCCGTTTCTCGAAAAAATGTTCGAAGCGAGCCGCGCGGAGGCGGCTGCCGAACTTCCCGACGCCACGGACTACGCCAAAAGCCGGAGCGAATACGTACGGCAAGGAGGCGGCACACCGCCGCCGGGAGCGACGCCGGTGTAAGTTCGGGGGACTTCGAGCACCATATGTAGTGGCTTGGCTTGCCATAGCCACACTATGTTGTGGTTGCGCTGGAAAAAGCTCTCGTTTTAGACGTTTTCGGAGACAATTCTTGTGGCACGACTTTCGAGCGCATACAAGTAGCCAATCCGTTGGGATTGGTTTTATGTGTGAGTGTCATTCTGAGGGAGCCCCAGCGACTGAAGAATCTGGCTTCTACTCTCGCACGTTGTCAGTGGTCAGTTGTTTGCTACTGACCAAGGACAAATCAAAAACCGTGGGTACCCACGGGTGGAAACTGTTCGTGACTCTGGACTGGTTGTGGCCTGTTGTCGCTGACGTTTCGTTCGTGACATCACTTCTCGAGAAATCGGTGCCCAAACACCTGTTCATAAAAAATCAAGGTCTTCAAAGCAGGAAACAGATGCCCAGACGATGGCCGGCCGATTGGCGAACGTACCTATGCGACGCCACAACAAGGAAACAATCCTTCGCTGCGAACGGGGTGTATTTTATCACAAGCGCGCGGCCAATTCTGTTGTGATTTTTGGCCACTTGTGGGATTGGGTTCTGGGTTCTGGG